>JBPCPH010000032.1:0-4918 GCA_050999415.1 Thermoleophilaceae bacterium | reverse complement strand
CGAAGGCGCGCGTCCAGTGCGACGGGCTGATGATGGACCCCGAGTCGCGCTCGGACACCTGGCCCGACATCCAGATCCAGAACCCGCACGTCACCGTCGCCCACGAGGCCGTGGTCGGCAAGATCTCAGACGAGCAGCTCTTCTACCTCCAGAGCCGCGGGCTGTCGGAGGAGGAGGCGGCGGCGATGATCGTGAACGGCTTCATCGAGCCAGTCACGAAGGAGCTGCCGATGGAGTACGCCGTCGAGTTGAATCGCCTGATTCAGCTCGAGATGGTCGGCAGCGTCGGTTAGTCGACTGCGCAGCGTCGACAGGCTTCGTCATCGGTCGCTCGCGTGCGGAGCACGCGTCGCTCCCTGCTTCCTTGCCTGACTCGCTTCTCGCTCGCCTAATCTCGCTGCTTCGCTCGGGCGGCTAGGACCGTGAAGCCATGCCGAGCGCGTTCGTGCGCCAGGACCAGCCGCTTCCCCGCGGCGCAGCCTCGAGCGCAGGGACCTCCGGGCGACCCGCGTTCGTTCTACCTCCGATGAGGTGCCGGCTCGCGTCCCTAGCCGCTGGGCTATTGACGATCGGCTGCGGCGGCGAATCGGCCGCGCCTCCCTCGCCTGACGAGCCGTCGTCCGGTGCCGGCCGCATCGCTGAAAGCGAATCGTCGCCATCGGATCGCGACGTTCCCCGCCGGCGGCGGACCATCGGGCATTCGAGCACCGGGCGTTCGCTCGACCTCGTCCAGGTCGGCGATCCCTCCAGTCGCAGCAAGGTGCTGGTCGTCGGGTGCATCCACGGGACGGAGTGTGAGGGGATCGGCGTCGCGCGGCGGCTCGAGCGCGGGCCGGCGCCGCGGTCCGCGCAGCTATCGATCGTGGAGAACCTGAACCCCGACGGCTTCGCGCGCGAGATCCGGCAGAACGCGAGCGGCGTCGACCTGAATCGCAACTTCCCATCGGAGTGGCGGCCACTCGGCGTCCCCTTCGACCAGTACCACTCCGGACCACGACCGCTGTCGGAACCAGAGACGCGGGCCGCCGCCCGGTTGGTGCGCTCGCTGCGCCCAGACCTCACGATCTGGTTCCACCAACCTGAGGCGAGGGTGCGGGCCTTCGGATCGAGCGTACGCGCGGCCCGGGAGTACGCACGCCTTGCGCGAGTGGCCTACGACACGGTGCGCTGGCCGCCGGGCTCCGCGCCCAACTGGCAGAACCGCCGCTTCCCGGGAACGGCGTCATTCGTGGTGGAGCTTCCGGTCGGGTCGCTCGCACCGAGCGACGCGCGCCGTCACGTGCGCGCGATTCGTGAGCTGGCGCGCCAGCCGTTGACGCTGCCCGCGCGCAGGTAAGGCCGCTGGCATGCTTCGCACGTGCGCCCCCCGCGCGAGGCTCAGATTCCGGCGCCCGAGTTTCCTCCCGGCCTCGAGTGGCTGAACGCCGATCCCGGGCAAACCGAACGGACGGCGAGCAGGGCGATGCTGCTCGAGTTCTGGGACTTCGCGCGCATCAACTCGCTGCGCACGCTCCCCTACCTGAAGCGCTGGGGCGAGCGCTACCGCGGCCACGGGCTCGAGATCGTGGGGGTGCACTCGCCCGGATACTCGTTCGGGCGCGACCCTGAAACGGTCGCGCGCGCGGTCGAGCGACTCGGCATCCCCTACCCGGTCGCGCTCGACCCGGAGCTCGCGGTCTGGCGCCTGTACGGCAACAAGGGGTGGCCGGGGCGTTACCTGTTCGACCGCCGCAACCGGCTTTGCTTCCTCCACTACGGCGAGGGCGCCTACGAGGAGACCGAGCTGGCGATCCAGGAGGCGCTCGACGAGACCGACGCCGGCGAGCTGCCTGAGCCGCTCGCGCCGCTCCGCCCCGAGGACGCGCCGGGCGTGCTGCTCGAGCCCCAGACCGCCGACGTGTCCCTGCCGCGCGAGCGCGACCGGCTTGAGCTCGTCCGCGACTGGGAGGACGGCGAGGATTGGATCGAGGCCTCGGACGCCGGCGCGGCCGCGACCGTGAGCTACCGCGCCGGCGGCGCCTGGGCGGTGCTCTCGGGCGCCGAGACCGAGCCCGGCGTGTACGAGACCGACGGCACCGTGGTCGCCGAGTCGCCGGGCGTGCGGCTGCACGGCTTCCAGTTCACGCCGGCTCCGCCGCCCGGCCAGCCTGGCTAGGTGTTGCCGACAAGCATGACCGCCACCCCAGCGCAGCGCGGCCTAGGTCGTCGCCGGCTGCGCCTGAGCCCGGCCGCCGAGGGCGGTCCGGATCTCCTTCGGCAGCATGAAGCGCACGTCCTCGGACACGACGTCGAACTCAGCGACGTCGCGCGTGCCGCGGGCGCGGAAGAAGGCGACGAGGCGCTGCACGAGCTCCTCCGGCGCGCTGGCGCCGGACGTGATGCCCACCACCCGCTTGCCCTCGAGCCACTCCTCGCGGACCTCGCCCTCGTTGTCGATCAGGTGCGACTCCGCGCCGTGGTCGCGCGCCACCTCGACCAGTCGGTTCGAGTTCGAGGAGTTGCGCGAGCCGATCACGAGCACCAGATCGCACTCGCGCGCCATCTGACGCACCGCCATCTGGCGGTTCGTGGTCGCGTAGCAGATGTCGTCGGTGCGCGGTGCCTGGATGCTCGGGAACTTGTCGCGCAGGCGGGCGATGATCGTGTTCGTCTCGTCCACCGAAAGCGTGGTCTGCGAGATGAACGCAACGCGCTCCGGGTCCTCCACCTCGAGCGCATCGACGTCCTCCTCGGTCTCGATCAGCACGATGTCGTCGGGCGCCTCGCCCATCGTGCCCTCCACCTCCTCGTGGCCGGCGTGCCCGATCAGGACCACCGTGTAGCCCTGGGCGGCGAATTTCTTCGCCTCGACGTGGACCTTCGTGACTAGGGGGCAGGTGGCGTCGATCGTCTTCAGGCTTCGCTCCTCGGCGTTCCGGTGCACGCTCGGCGCCACGCCGTGAGCCGAGAACACGACCGTCTGACCGTCGGGGACCTCGGTCTCCTGGTCCACGAAGACCGCGCCGCGGCCGCGCAGCTCCTCGACGACGTGCTTGTTGTGGACGATCTCCTTGCGCACGTACACCGGCGGGCCGTAGAGGTCGAGCGCGCGCTCGACCGTCTCGACCGCGCGGTCCACGCCGGCGCAGTAGCCGCGCGGAGCTGCGAGGAAGAGCTTCTCGGGTGTCTCCGGCATCACCCCAAGTGTAGGAGGCCGCTCAGGCCAATCAGGCGTGAAAGCGTCTATACCCCGCTGGACGCAGGCGGCCGGTGTCAGCCGGACTCCGGACCGAATGTGCGAAGCAGCTCCAGGACGCTCTCGCCGGCGGCATCCAGGCTCTCGGGCGAGACGGCGGAGAGGTCGTCGCACGGCTCGTGGAAGCAGTCGAAGTCGAAGTCGATCAGGTCGATCGCCGGGATGCCCGCCTGGACGAACGGGACGTGGTCGTCGCCGACCGGCGGCTGCGTCTCGGGCGGAAAGACGTCCGCGTACCCGACCCGATCCGCGGCGGCACGCAGGTCCGCCCACAGGTCGGCGTCCGAGCTCTCCTCGCGCGGGAGCACCAGCCCCGTCTCCCCCACGAAGTCGACGTTGACCATCGCCTCCGCCTCGAACAGGAACTGCACGGCGGCCTTGCTGCCGCGCAGCCCCTCCTCGACGAACTCGTCGTCCGGGGTACCGGCGGGGCTCTCCTCGCCGTCGAAGAAGACGAAGAACACCGTCGGTCCGATCTGCTCCGGCCGGAGCGTCCGCGCCAGCTCGAGCACCACGGCGGTGCCCGCCGCGCCGTCGTTGGCGCCCACGAAGCCGGGGATGTCCTTGGTGTCGTAGTGGGCGCCGACGACGACGTAGCGGTCGGGGTCTGAGCCCGGCACCTCGCCGATCACGTTGCGGAGGCCGCCCGGCAGCTCCTGGAAGCGCCCGCGCGGCACCTCTTCCAGCAGCCAATCCCCGAGCCTGCGCGAGGCCTCGGACCCGGCCGGCCGCGGGCCGAGCTCGACCTGCCGCTCCAGGAAGTCGAACGCCGCGCGCTCGTCGAAGCGGTCGACCGATCCGACCTGCTCGACGCTGTCGCCCCCGCCGTCAGACCCGCCGACGAACGGCACGTTGTCGGTGGCCACGAGCACGACGAACCCGCCGCCGAGGGCGATCGTCGCGGCCAGGACGAAGACCAGGAAGCGCACCGCGGGCGATTCTCGCAGCGGCCGCAGCGGCGGCGGCACGCCGCGCAAGCCGCGGTTAGAGTTGCGCCATGGCGACGGGACACAAGGACCGCCTGACGGCGCTCGACGCCTCGTTCCTCGCGCAGGAGCGGCGCGCCTCGCACATGCACGTCGGAGCGGTGATCGTCGTCGAGGGGCCGCCGCCCGACCCCGAGGAGTTCCTCAGGGGGCTCGAGTCGCGCCTGCACCTCCTGCCGCGCTACCGCCAGAAGCTCAAGGAGCCGCGGTTCGAGATGGGCCGCCCGTTCTGGATCGACGACCCCCGCTTCAACCTCGAATATCACGTGCGGTTCACCGCACTGCCGGCGCCCGGCTCCGAGCAGCAGCTTCGCCAGCTCGCAGGCCGCGTCTTCTCGCAGCGGCTGGACCGCTCGAAGCCGCTGTGGGAGCTGTGGGTCGTCCAGGGCATGGACGACGGCCGCTTCGCGGTGGTGACCAAGACCCACCACGCGATGGTCGACGGCGTCGCCGGCGTCGACATCGCGACCGTGCTCTTCGACCTCTCCGCGGTGCCGCCCGGGGCGGATGAGGCGGAGGCGCCGTGGGTGCCGAGCCCCGAGCCGTCGCAGGCGGAGCTCGTGGCGGAGGGGCTCAAGGGAGCCGTCAAGACCCCCTTCGAGCTCGCCGGGCAGGCGCTCGGAGCCGTCCAGCGCCCGCGCCAGACCGCGGCGCGGGCGATGGAGGCCGCGGAGGCGATCGGCGAGGTCGCGTGGGC
>JBPCPH010000200.1:0-2870 GCA_050999415.1 Thermoleophilaceae bacterium | reverse complement strand
GACAGAACGTCTTCACGACGGCTGAGCCCTCGCCGCTCCAGGGCGGCGAGGACGGCGGCGTCATGACCGTCGACCCGGCGGTCGAGCACGGTTCCGTGGACGCCGTCCGGGAGTGGCGCGCCCGTCGTGACCACGAGGCGGTCGAAGTCGCGCTCGAGCGGCTCGCCGGCGCAGCCCGCGACGAGTCGCAGAACATGATGCCGGCCACACTCGAGGCCGCCGCGGCGGGCGCCACCACCGGCGAGTGGGCCGCGACGCTACGCGATGTGTTCGGCGAGTACCGCGCGCCCACTGGGGTGGCCGGCGCGGCGGCCGCGCCGGAGGGCGAGGCGCTGGCAGCGTTGCGCGAGCGCGTGGACCGCGTCTCGGAGGCGCTCGGGCGACGGATCAAGATCCTCGTCGGCAAGCCCGGCCTCGACGGTCATTCCAACGGAGCCGAGCAGATCGCCGTGCGGGCGCGTGACGCCGGGATGGAGGTGCTCTACGAGGGCATCCGCCTCACGCCACAGCGGATCGCTCAGGCCGCCGTCCAGGAGGGCGTCCACGTCGTGGGCCTCTCGATCCTGTCGGGGTCCCACGGAGAGCTGATCCCGACCGTGCTGAGCGAGCTGTCGGAGGCGGGCGCCGACGTGCCGGTGGTGGTCGGGGGCATCATCCCGCCGGCCGACGAGCGCGCACTCCTCGCGGCGGGGGTGGACCGCGTCTACACGCCGAAGGACTTCGACATCAGCCGCATCATGGGCGACGTCGTGGATCTCGTGGCCGAGCATCACGACGTCACCGCCGAGGCGGCCCTGACGGCGCCACCCAGCGCTTGAGCGCGCACGAGGCCGAGCCCCGTGACGGCGCCTCGCTCGGGCGCCGTTTGCGTGCGCGCGACCTGGAGGCCGCTCCCGCCGCCCTCAACGTGATCGAGCGGCGCCACGCCGCGGACGGCGGCGAGCCGCTGGACGGCTCGACGTGAGATTCGCGGGGCAGGTCGCGATCCTCGCTTCCCTCTTCGCAATCGTCACGGTCGCCGCCGAGCTCCTGGGCGCCGCGAACCTCGGCACGGCGCTCGGAATCGGCCAGATCGCCTTCGCGCTCGCTCTCGTCTACCTGCTCCTGCGCCGCTGACGGCGGCAAGCCACGTCGGCTGCGCTCAGTTGCGGCCGAAGTCCACCGTGTAGGTGATGCCGGCGCGCTCGCCCTTGAACGGCGAGCCGCGGGCGACGCCCACGCCGACGTCGCGCAGTGGCTCGAGCAGGATGACGTCGCGGTGGCCGGACGAGCGCATCCAGCGCTTGACGACCGCCCTCGGGCGGGACTTCGCCCCCTCGCCCCAAGAGAGGTTCTCCGCCACCGTCCAGCTGTCCGACCCGCCCAGGTAGCCGGTGCGCCTGACGCGCGTGGCGGGGCTGCTTCCGTCGCGCCCGGTGTGGGAGAAGAACTTGCGATTCACCATCGCGCGGGAATGTCCCACGGCCGCATCGCGCAGCTTGCCGTTGCCGTCGAGGCGGACCAGCCCGTGGTTGCGGCGACGCTTGTTGATGAGGCAGCGCGTGGCGGTGCGCAGGGTGTCGAGCGAGACCGCGTGCCCGCGCGCGCCGGCGCCCTGGCACGGCGCCGCGGACGCCTCCCCGGCGAACGGCGCGAGAGCCAGCGCGACGCCCGTCAGGAGGCCGCCGGCGATGGCGCTTCGCCCAGGTAGGCGCATGTTGGGCGGGTCCTCTCGAGAAACCGCGAGAAACGGGTGGGCCAAGAAATGAATGGGTCCGCGCACCGCATGCGCAGTCAAGCGCCGCGCGCGGACGTCTTCGCGGCAGCCAGTCCTCAGCCCTCTCGACGCTGCACGGGAGGACGCTCCGATCACCGCTCGTGGCTCCGCGGAGAGACGCGCGCGACCAAAGCGCGATAATCCCCGGTCATGGAAGGATCAGCACGCGACTCGGTCGACACGACCTCGAGCTGGCTGCGCTGCTACCGCTGCTGGTCGCGCAATCTCGAGGTCCAGGTCCACTATGAGGGAATCCTGAAGGTGGACGCGGACACCGGCGAGGCGGTGGACCCGGTCGAGGAGGTGCAGGAGGCCGTGATCCAGTGCCTCGACTGCATGCACGATCAGCCGCACCTGAGCCTCACCCAGTACGACGATGGAAGCAGGCGCATCAACCGCGTCGAGGCTGTCGAGGACCGCTGGGAGCGGATGGTGGCCGGCACGCCCTGGGTCGCGTCCTGCACGGTGACCGTCGAGTCCGACTTGGTCGAGAGCTGCTCCGGCCCCGAGGCGTCGGAGGCACTGTCCTACGGCGCGTTCGGCGACCACGGCACGCGCGAGTTCTTCACCCACGTGCGCTTCCACAAGCACGACGGCGACGACATCGTCGTCCACATGCTCGTGGAGCTCTACGCGCGCTCGGGCGAGGAGGCCGCCGAGGTGCTCGAGTCCGCCGCGCGCGGCCGGCTCACGATCGCCTCGCTGGCGGAGGAGTCACGGCCCCCGGCCGCGACCACCGGCGACGACGACCCGCACTGAGCGCCGCTAGCCGTCGCCTGCACTTGTCATCGGGTCTCGCCTTGCTCCAGCAAGGCTTCGACCCTGCTTCCGCGGCAGACTCGGCTCGCGGCGCTCAGGCCACCGCCGCGCGGATCTCGTCCGAGAGCGCCGGGAACTTCGCCAGGAACTCGCCGCGCTCGGCCTTGAGGCGCTCGACGTGCTTCGAGTACTCGTCCGAGCGGCCCTGCGAGGAGTAGAGCTCGCGCGGCCGGAGGACCACCGCGTCCGAGGAGTCGATGCCGGGGACCTCACGCGCGACCAGATAGCCGAAGTCCGGGTCTTCGTCCCAGTCGATCCTGCCCTCGGCGATCCCCTTGACGATCGCCGAGGAGTG
>JBPCPH010000168.1:0-7764 GCA_050999415.1 Thermoleophilaceae bacterium | reverse complement strand
GCACGTGATCGCCTACGTCGCCGGGCACTCGCACGACAACGTCGTCACGCCATTCAAGAGCAGGGAGGGCGGCTTCTGGGAGATCAAGAGCCCGGCGATCGCCGACTGGCCGCCCCAGCACCGCCTGCTCGAGGTCATGAACAACCGCGACGGGACCCTCTCGATCTTCGGGACGATGCTCGACCACGACTCGCCGAGCGAGGCGCCGGAGTCCGGCGACCCGCAAGAGGTCGAGAGCTTTACGCCGGCCGAGCTCGCGTCGATCGGACGCGTGATCACCTACAACGACCCCCAGGAGGGGCCGGACGACTCCGAGGGCTTCCCCAAGGATCGCAACGTGGAGCTTCTGATCGGCGACCCGCGCGTCCAGGACGAGCCCCCGGACGGGGGCGGCGACGGCCCCGGCGGCGATCCCGATCCGGACCCGCCCGATGACGGCGGCGGCACCGACTCCGGCGGCTCGAGCGGCGCGGGCACGACCGGAGCCGCCCAGGAGCAGGTGCGCACCTCGCTCGGTGGGACGGCCGGGGCGGGAGCCGGCGGCGACCTCCCGTTCACGGGGCTCGCGCTCGCCGTGCTCGCGCTGCTGGGCGTCGCGCTCGTGGTGGCGGGTCGGACCCTGGGGCGCGGCGCGAGCGACCAGCCGGGCGACCGGCCTGGCTAGTCCGGCGGGACCAGCTGCACGACCAAGAGCAGCGCCGTGGTGGCGACCGTGGCCGCGCGTAGCCGCCGGCTCGGGCTGAGCGCCGCGAGCGGCAGCAACGCCGCCACGTACCAGGTGTGAAGCGAAGTCGTGGTGACGAGGAACGCGATCGTCGCCCAGGCCGCGGCGGTGATCCAGTCGATGCCGCGGCGCACCGCCACGAGCAGCCCGACCGTCACCGCGGCGAAGGAGGCGGTGGCAATGAGCTTGATGGCCGAGGTCACCTCGTCACCTCCGAGCAGATAGACAACGTGCCGCGGCACGTTGTAGCGCGAGACGTGCTCCCCCTGCTCGGCGAGCGTACCGGGGTACAAGAAGAGCTCGAAGCCGAACACCGCGAGAAACAGCGCGACGAGCACGGCCCCCGTTGCGGCGCCGCCGAGCACGAGCGGGCCCGCGCGCCGCGCGCCGGCCAGCGCGAAGACCGCGATCAACCCGGCCGTCGCCTTGACCGCGATCGCGCCCGCGAACAGCGCTCCGCTGGCACGCTCGCTCCCCGCCAGCAAAAGGGCGACGCCGCCGAGCGCGAGCAGCATCATCGGAAGGTCGTTGTGCGCGCCTCCCACGACCCACATGAGCCACAGCGGATTGAGCCCGACGAAGGCGGCCGAGCGGATCGGATCGAGACGGAGGCGACGAACCGACCGCGCGACGAGCGCGACGCAGCCGAGTGCTGCGGCCGTCGCGAACAGCTTGAGGCCCCACAGCGCCGCCGGGACCCCGAACGGCACGAGCGCGTAGGTCGCTAGCAGGAACAGTGGGCCGTAGGGACTCTTCAGGTGCGTCGGCCAGACCTCGGACAGGTAGGTGTTAACGGGGTCCATCGGGATCGAGTCGACGGCGTGGCTGTAGGGGTCCAGTCCGTGGACCGCGCCAAGCCGCCCGAATGCGATGTACCCGAAGACGTCGGTCGAGAGCAGCGGCGGGCCGAGCAGCAGAAGGACGTGAAGCCCGACGATGGCCGCGACGGTCGGGCGCCGCAGCGACGGCCCGACGGCGACCACCGCCGCCCACGCGACACCCATGACCACGACGAGGCTGACCTCCGCCGCTCTCGTAAGAGCGAGGCCGAGGTCCGGAAGCGGGCCCGACAGCCAGCCGGGCAGCTCGCTATGCCCCGCGGGCAGGAGAAAGACGGAGCCGGAAGTGGCGCTTAGCGTGAGCGTGAGCGCGGCGAGCGTGGACGCCGCGAGCCCGACGATGAGGACGACGTCGCGACGTTCGCGTGGGACGGAGGCGCGGCGCCATCCGGCCCCCCCCCGGCGCGCCGGCGAGCGCCGTGCCTGCAAGGCCGACGAATCGGGCGCTGAGCCGGTCGCCGGCCTCGCCGTCGAGGTCGACCGCGCCAGCCCGGAGCGAGCGGGTTGGAGGCTCCCGCCCCGGCTATCTGCCGCCATTGAGGTGCTGCTTCCCGACGGCGCCGCGCGCGCTAGTTGGTGCTGCGCTGCGGGGCCGCCTCGAGGGTCGCGGGACGGGCCGAAGGCGTTGCGTCGCTCCGATCGGCGCGGCGGTAGTTGAGGAAGTACTCGATGCCCGAGACCACCGTCACGATGACCGTCGCGTAGACCAGCGTCAGCACCCACGCCGCGCTCGGGTCCGGGACCGCGATCAGGAGCGCCGCCGTCGCGACCTGGGCCGCCATCTTCGCCTTCCCGAACGGGCTCGCGGCGATGATCGTCCCCTGCCGGTGGGCGACCAGGCGAAGGCCGCTCACGGCGAGCTCACGCGCGAGGATCACGAGCGCAGCCCACAGCACCAGGCGATCCACTACCACGAGCGCGAGCAGCACCGGCAGGACGAGCAGCTTGTCGGCGACGGGGTCGACGACGGTCCCGAAGCGCGTCACCGAGCCCTGTGAGCGCGCGAGATGCCCGTCGAGGCTGTCGGTGGCGGCCGTGAGCCCGAACAGGATCGCCACCGGCATCGACCCGTCTGCGTCCACGACGAGCAGCAATACGACGATCGGGGCGAGCACGAGGCGGCTGATCGTGAGAGCGTTGGGGAGGTTCACGGGCTTCTTCCTGGTCGGCGGGCCGCTCTGAGACGGTCGCCGCACCGACGTTGCGCCGGCCGGCGCTCGGCGGCGCGAAGCAGGCTTTCGACACGTATGGACAGCAAGTACCCCCGACGACGACAGCCAAACCGCGCCGGCGAGCGACGCGCGGCCACGAAGGCCGGGCGTCTCGGAGACCTCGCTCCACGCATCCTAGTCGCCGCCCCGGCCGCGGTGGCGGCGGTGTTGATCGTCCTCCAGGGCGGGCTCGCGCTCGCGCTCGCGCTCGCGCTCCTGGCGGCCGGCGCGACGCTCGAGCTCTACCGGCTCACCGGGACGGGCGCCCGGGTGAGGCTGGCCGGCGTGGTGGCCGCTGCCGCACTGCCTCCGGCCGCGCTCTACGGCGGCGTGCCGGCGATGATGGCGGTCTTCCTGGCGGCCATCCCCGCGGCGCTCGCGCTGGCTCGACCCGGAGAGCCCGACGCTGCGCGCTCGATCGCCTTCACGCTCCTCGGCGTGACGTGGATCGGGCTGGCGCTCGCGCACGGCGTACTGCTCCGCGAGCTCCCCGACGGAGACCTGCTCGTGGTCGGCGTACTCGCCGGCACGTTCCTCGGCGACACGGCGGCGCACCTGGTGGGCGCGGCGGTCGGGCGCCGTCAGATCGCCCCCCGCCTCTCGCCCCAGAAGACGCTGGAGGGCCTGCTAGCGGGCATCGCCGTCGGAACCCTCTCGCTGTGGCTGTTCATGACGCTCAGCGACGCGCCGCTTGAGGGCTTCGAAGCGGCCCTCGCGGGGCTGGCCGTCGCCGTGGCCGCGCCTGTCGGCGACCTCTTCGAGTCGCTCTTCAAGCGCGATGCGGGCGTCAAGGACACGGGGCGCGCCTTCGGTCCCCACGGAGGGATCCTCGATCGGATCGACGCCGTGGCGTTCACGGCCGTCGCCGGCTACTACGTCATCCAGGCGTTCGTGTGAAGCGCGCCGTCGAAGCGGCTGGCCCGTCGCCAGCGCCCCGACGTAGACGGAGACGCCCCCGATCATGAACCCGGCGACGTCGTCGAGGACGTAGTGCCAGCCGAAGTACACGGTAGCGAGCACAGTCAGCGTGAGGAACGTCCAGAGCCCCCCGGTCAGGAGGCGCGGAAGCCGCAGCAGCTGGGCGATAAGCGCCGCGGTGAACACGATCGAGACGTGGAGCGACGCAAACCCGGCGATGCTCTGGACGCTCGTGGTGGCGTCGGCGTCCCAGAGCACGAGCGCCCGCTCGATGACCAGGACTTCCTGAAGGTCCGAGACGCCCGTGGCCGGCAGCGATTCGAAGAGGCCCGGGAAGACGAAGATCGGCCCGAGCGTGGGGACGATGTAGTAGCTCGCCACGCCGAGCGTCCAGTTGAGCCCGAGCGCCGTCGTGTACCAGAAGCCCGGCCCGTAGCGCCGCGACCAGATCGACGCGACGCCCACCGAGATCGGCACGAACGCGAGGAAGAAGAGGTAGACCCACGAGAGGACCTGCGCCACGGCGCCGGTGCCGAGGACGCCCTGCAGCAGCTCCGCGGGGTCGTTGCCGAACAGCAGCGAGCGCTCGATCTCGAGCAGCGAGCGGTCGAGATCCTGCTCGGCGAGAATCGGCAGGTAGCTCTTCAGATTCCGGTAGGCGACGTAGGTGACGTAGAAGGAGAGGACACCGGTAATCGCGAGCACCGTGCGGCGTCGCGTGTAGCGCTCACGGGCGACGGTGCGGATCGTCCGCAACAGGTGTTGAGGACGCCACCCTGCGCGGGCGAGCGCACGCGGCACGATGTCTACCGCGACGAAGGCGACGACCGTCCCCAGCATGAGCCGCATGCGCTCGCCGAAGATCCCGTCCGGGTCGCGGATCGGCAGGTCGGTGATCGCGGCCACCACGACGGCGGCGACGGCCATCGCGAGCGCCAGCGTCACGGGCGCGATGTAGGGGCGCCGGCTCAGGAACGCCGTCACGCGCCCGGTGCGCGTTGCGTCGCCCGGCGGAGGCGCGTCGGGGGACGGCGCGGCGCGACCGGCGAGCGCCGGCAACCAGGGCACGTGGCTGGTCGCGTGTCGAATCCGCGCGAAGGGTCCATCGACCGCCGCACCGCGGGTCGCGGCGCTATCGAGTGCCCCTCGCTTGTCGCGTCCGAGATCCATGTTGTTGGCGCCACGGCGCCCGTGACGCCGAGCCGGCGCTATTGCGGCAGCCGCCCGCGCGCGGCTCGACCCCCTCGTTCGAACCCATCAGGGTAGTGGCCGAGGCGGCGAACGCCTAATCGGGGGCGCTGCGATTCGCGCGACCGAGCTGCGGCCCGCGAGGCCGCGACACCGTACCCTCCGCTGGCATGACCCTCGAGGAGTCCGTCCGCCGACACGCCGACGTCCCGCTTCGCGCCCGTCGCCCCCTCCTGCTGATCGTGAACCCGGGCGCCACCGGCGTTTCCGTCGAGCGAACTCAGCTCTCCACGGCGGTGCTCGGCCTCGGCTACCGCGTCGACGTCGTCGAGACCGGCGCGGCGGGCGAGGCCGTGGAGCTCGCCCGGGCCGGCGACCGCGACGGCTATGCCCTCGTGGTGGCGTTCGGCGGCGACGGCACGGTCAACGAGGTGGCGAACGGCCTGGCCGGCGGCGCTACCCCGCTCGGGTGCCTACCGGGCGGGCGCACCAACGTCTTCGCCCGCACGCTGGGGGTGCCCGCCGAGCCGGTCGAGGCGGCCGCCAGGCTGCTGGTGCTGGCGAGCGACCTGCGCCCGCGACGGGTCGACCTTGGCGTGATGAACGACCGCTACTTCACTTTCGCCTCCGGGATCGGGCTGAGCGCGAGCCTGAACCGGCACGTCGATAAGCGCCCAGGCCTCAAGTCACGACTGGGGTCCCCGTATCTCGCCTACGCCGCACTCTCGACGATGAACAGCCGCTACATCGTGGCGCCGCCGCACGTGCGGCTCTCGGTCGATGGGGAGGAGGTCGACGGCGTGACAGTCGTCGCGCAGAACTCGGACCCCTTGACCTACCTCGGCCGGCGGGCGATCCGTGTCTGCGAGTCCGCGGGCCTCACGACCGGCACGATCTCGCTTGCCCTGCTGAAGCGCCTGTCGAGGCGCGACGTGTCGACGATAGTCGCCCGGCTCGTCTCAGGAAACTCGGCTCGGGTGCTCGGCCACCGCCGGGTTCGCGGGTTCGCCGGCGTCGCGGGCGCGGACGTCCGGTCGATCGACGGGCAGGCGCTGCCCGTCGAGGTAGACGGCGAATATGTAGGCGAGCTCGACGCCGTCCGCTACGGCACGGCGCCGCGCAAGCTAGCCGTCGCGGCGTAGAGCCTCGCTTCGGCGTCTTCGCCGGGGCGTGGGACCGGACCACCAGCGTAGGATGCGCACCCAGCGATGATCACCGGCGCCCACGCGGTCATCTTCTCGGAGGATCCGGATCGAGTGCGGGCCCTCTTCCGGGACGTTTTCGAGCTCAGCTCGGTCGATGCGGGCGACGGCTGGCTCATCTTCGCCCTGCCGCCCGCCGAGCTGGCCGCTCACCCCACCGACGGCGCCGGTCGTCACGAGCTCTACCTCATGTGCGACGACGTCCACGCCACCGTCGTGGAGCTCGAGAGGCGGGGCGTGGCGGTCAGCCGACCGATCAGCGACGACGGCTTTGGCCTGGTGACGGCGATCGAGATGCCGGGCGGCGCCGAGCTCGGCCTCTACGAACCGAGGCACCCGATCCCGTCGCCCCCGGCGGGCGGCGGCTCGGCCGGAACAGCCCTAGGATCGGAGCCGTGAGCGCCAGGCTGTTCGTGGTCCCCGGCTCGCACCCTTCCGTCGCCGCTCGCCTGATGCTGGAGCGCAAGGGCGTGCCCTATCGCCGCGTCGATCTCGTCCCGATGGTGGCGAAGCCGATCCTGCGGGCGCTTCGCTTCCCGCGGGCGACAGTCCCGGCGCTGATCGTGGACGGGCGCCGCGTGCAGGGATCACGCGAGATCGCGCGGGCGCTGGAGGAAGCGCGGCCGGAGCCCCCGCTCTACCCAGCCGACGCGGCGAAGCGCCGTGCCGTCGAGGATGCCGAGCGCTGGGGCGACGAGCTGCTCCAGCCGGTGGCGCGCCGGCTCACTTGGTGGGCGCTGCGACGCGACCCGTCGACGCTCGGCAGCTACGCCGAGGGCGCCCGCCTCGGCGTCCCGCTCGGGCTCGCGGTCAAGACCGCGCCGCCGATCATCTGGGGCGCCGCGCACTTCAACAGGGCCACCGACGCGGCGATCCGCGCCGACCTCGCCGCGCTGCCGGGGATGCTCGACCGCGTGGACGCCTGGATCGAGGAGGGCGTCCTCGGCGGCGAGGAGCCGAGCGCGGCGGACTTCCAGATCGGGACGAGCATCCGGCTGCTGATGACGTTCGACGACCTGCGGCCGGCGATCGAGAGTCGGCCGTGTGGAGAGATGGCCCGGCGGGTGGTGCCGTCGTTTCCGGGGCATGTTGGGCCGGCTTTCCCTCGGGAGTGGCTCGCCGAGAGCGCCATCCCGCCGGTACGCTCGAAGTAGATCCGGATCGTCGGTGCATACGCATTGTGTGCTTTCGTTCGCGCGCCTGTAACAGAACTGCCTTGCGCTGCGATACGAGCGGCGCGAACATGTGTTCGTGCAATCGACGAGTCGCGTCGGGGCCATCGCCGAGTTGGAAATCGCCACTGCTGCGGTTCGCGCCGGACTGACCGTCCTGCGACCGGTCGCCGAACAGGCGCGCTACGACCTCGCCCTGGAGATTGGGCCGCGTCTCTTTCGGGTGCAGTGCAAGAGCGGCGCACTAGACCAGCGAGCTGGGGTCATCAAGGTCGGCTTGCAGAGCACTTGGTACTCGCCGCAGGGCTACGTGAGAACGACCTACAGCACCAGGGAAATCGACTTGGTCGGGGTCTACTGCGCCGCGGTTGATCGCTCTTACCTTCTTCCGGCCGCTTTGGTCACGGATAGGCGAGCGATCTGGCTACGGCTAAGGCCCCCACGAAACCACCAGCGTGCTGCTATCAATTCAGCTTCGCGGTATGAGTTCGCTGGGGCTGTAGCTCAGCT
>JBPCPH010000123.1:0-4404 GCA_050999415.1 Thermoleophilaceae bacterium | reverse complement strand
CCGACGAGGACACGCCCGACGCGCCCGAGGCGGGCGCGCCGGAGTCGGCGCCGCTCGGCCTCGAGAACCGGCTCGGCTAGCTGAGCCGGGCCGAGCGTCCTACGGCCTCGGGCCGGGGGGCGCCGGAGGACCGCCTCCGCGCCGCCGTGCGCGATCGAGCACGGTTCGCCCGCGCTGTGCCGCGTCGCGAGCCCGCCGGCGATAGCGCTCCTTCTCCTCTTCGGGCAGCCGCTCCCAGCGTCGCCAGGCCTCGAGCGCCATCGGGGCGATCCGCTTGGCCGCACGCGTCGCGCGACCGACCGGAAGCGGAGGGGTGGGCATCAGCCAACCTCCTCGGGCCGGCCAGGTCGTCCGGTCCCGTCCGCAGCGCGCGGGGCCGGCTCGAGCCCCTCGACGTACTGGATGATCCGCTTGCTGTCGTGGATCACCTCGTCGCCGTGGACTAGCGCCGGCACCCATCGCTGTCCGGTGAGCGCGTCCACCTCCGGACGGTCGCGCTTCAAGACGCGGACCCGCACCTCCTCGTAGGGGATCCCCGCGTATCCAAGCCGGCGTGCCACGCGACCGCACGGGCAGAGGAGGTTCGTGGGTGTCTTGCAGCGGTAGAGCGTAGTAGCCATGCGATCGAGGGTACCGTCGCGGCTCAGCTCGCCCTTCCGAACAGTCGGCCGGCCCTCCCCGCAGCACCCGCGAGCCCCTGCACCGCCCGCCCCGCGAGCTTGTACTGGAGCGGCTGCGAGCCAGGCGAGCGAGAGATGGCGTCTCCGTCGCGCTCCATCCAGTAGCGGACGGTGGCCTCGAGCGTGTCCTCGTGCGGTCGGGCGCTCCAGCCGAGCTCGCGCTTGGCCTTGGCGCTCGAATAGGTCCACCACTGGCTCACCGACTTGACCTCGTTGACGGTGATCGGCGGGCGTCCCGGACCATGCTCGGCGACCTGCGCCAGGCTGAGGGCAGCCGGCACCGGCAGCCTGATCGCGGGCGGCTCGACGCCGGAGACTCGTCCGAGGTCCGCGAACAGGCGCCTGACGGTGTAGTTGCGCCCGCCGAGTATGTACCGCTCCCCGGGCTGCCCGCGCTCGTCGGCAAGCAGGTGGCCCGCGGCGACGTCCTCGACGTCCACGATGTTGAGCCCCCCGTCCACGTAGGCCGGAATCCGACCGAGCAGGAACCGGCGGACGAGCGACGTGGATCCCCCGTAGACGTCGCCGGCGCCGAACACGATGCACGGGTTGACGCACACGAGCGGCAGCCCGCGGGCGGCGATCCTCAGCGCCTCGACCTCCGCCTCGTGCTTCGAGTTGATGTAGGCCACCCCGAGCGCCCCGGCGGTGAAGAGCTGGCGCTCGTCGCCGCGCTGTCCGGACGCGGCTGGTCCGATCGCGGCGACGCTCGAGGTGTAAGTGACGCGCTCCACGCCCGCGCGAAGGCACTCCTCGAGCAACAGCCTGGTCGCGTCGACGTTGACGCGGAAGAGCGCGGCGTCGTCGCCCGGGCGCAGCGAGACCATTCCGGCCGAGTGGAACACGCGGTCGACGCCCTCGAGCGCGCGACGGACCGCGCGCCGGTCGAGCAGGTCGCAGCGCACCCGCTCGCACTCGAGGCCGAGCAGCCCCTCCTCGCTCGAGCCGTCGCGGGTGGTGACCCGCACGTCGTCGCCGCGCTCCACGAGCCGGCGCGCCACGTGGGAGCCGATGAAACCGGTCGCGCCCGTTACGAGGGTGGTCGGCACGCGGTGAGTCTAAGAGGCCGAGAGAAGCCGTTCCGAGCCCCGGCGAGTAGGCTGCGCCGCGATGCCGGGCGTAGCCGTCGTCTCCGACACGACCGCCTACCTTCCCCCTTCCGTCGTCCAGGCGAACGGCATCAGCCTCGTCTCCCTGTACGTGAACCACGGGACCGAGCGCACGGACCGCGAGGCGGATATCACCGACCTGGCCGGCTTCTTCGACGAGCTGCGCTCGGCCGACCAGCTGCCCACGACGTCGCAGCCCTCGGTCGGCGACTTCCAGGCCGCGTACGAGCCGCTGCTCGCGAGCGGAAGGGAGGTGGTGTCGATCCACATCTCCGCGGGGCTGTCGGGCACCTGCGAGTCGGCGCGACAGGCGGCCGAGGCGCTCCAGCGACAGGGCAAGGGAGGCGAGCGCGTCCGCGTCGTCGACTCGGCCACGACCGCCGGCGGGCTCGGCCTGCTGGCGCTCGTCGCAGCGCGGCGAGCCGCGGCGGGCGACGACGGCGAGGCGGTCGAGCAGACGGTCCGCGCAGCGCGCCGGGAGCTCAAGATCTGGTTCGCAATCGATACGCTCGAGTTCCTGAAGCGCAGCGGCCGCGTCGGCGCCGCGAGCGCCTGGGTGGGCTCGACGCTCAAGGTCAAGCCGATTCTCACCGTGGAGTCGGAGATGGTCCCTGTGGAGCGCGTTCGAACGAGCTCCAGGGCCTACGAGCGAATGGTGGACTACGCGCGCCAGCGGCACGACTCCGGAGCCGACGGCTGGGTGGTCCAGCACATCCAGGCGCCGGACCAAGCCGAACGGCTGGCCGAGGAGTGCACCGCGATCTTCGGGCGCGACCCCATGTTCGTCTCAGAGCTCGGACCGGTCATCGGGGTCCACACCGGGCCCGGGCTGCTCGGGGTCGGCTCGATCCCCGCGACCCTGCTCGACTGACGCCGGTCCGGATGGAGGGACCGTCCCCCAGAGCCGCGGACTACCCGCAGGTCAAGGCGATAGTCAGGGTCGTGGTGATCGTCGTCGTCGCGGTCGGCACGATCGCGCTGATCTACGTGCTGCGCAAGCCGCTCGTCTGGCTACTGCTCGCGACGTTCCTCGCCGTAGCCCTCTCGGGGCCGGTGAACTACCTGGACCGCCGCATGCCGCGTGGCGTGGCGATCGCCGTCGTGTACCTGTGTTTGCTCGCCGTGCCGGTCGCGCTCGCGGCGCTCGTGGTCCCGCCGCTCGTACGCGAGGGCAACGAGCTGGTCTCGAACATCCCCGGGTATGCGGCCGATGTCCAGGAGTTCGTCAAGGAGAGCGACACGCTGCGCAGCATCGAGGAGGACTACGGGATCACCGAGAACCTCGAGGCGCAGGCGAAGACGCTTCCCTCGAAGATCGGCGACGCCGCGGGCGCGCTCGGCGGGATCGGCGTCGGGCTGGTGAACTCGCTGTTCGCGTTGGTCACCATCCTGATCCTGGCGGCCTTCATGCTCGGCGGCGGGAAAAGCTGGATCAACCAGGCGCTCGCGCTCCAGCCGCGCGAGCGAGCCGTCCGGCTGCGACGAGTCCTGGATCGGATGGCGGGCGCCGTGGGCGGCTACGTGGTGGGCGCGCTCGCGGTCGCGTTCATCGCCGGCACGCTGGCGTTCGTCGTCCTCACGATCCTCGGGGTGCCGTTCCGCGGGCCGCTCGCGGTGATCGTCGGGTTGTTCTCGCTGATCCCGCTGGTGGGAGCCACGATCGCCGCGATCATCGTCGGGCTCGTGACCCTGTTCACGAACTTCCCGACGGCGACGATCGTCTGGACGGTGTGGGCGATCGTCTATCAGCAGCTCGAGAACAACCTGCTGCAGCCGCAGATCCACAAGCGCACGGTGCACGTCGACCCGTTCGTCATCCTCGTCGCGGTGCTGTTCGGCGGCACCCTGCTCGGGGTGATCGGCGCCGTGCTGGCGATCCCGGCCGCCGCGTCGATCCAGATCGCCCTCGCGGAGTGGTGGTCATGGCGCGAGGGGCGCGATGGCGCGGCCGAAGAGGCTGACGCGCCGGACGAGGAGGACGCTGCGTCCGGCCCGACGAGCGACGGGCCTCGGTCCGCCGAACCGGTCGAGCCTGCCTGATCGGCGCTACGGGTGACTAGTCGGGACCGCCGCGGTACGCGGCGATCGATGAGTTGACCACCGCCTGGGGTGGTCAACTCAGCAAACGTCGTCTGGCGTCTTGTGCCGAGAAAGGCCCTAGACCGCGATTCCCTCCACGAGCGCCGGCCCGGCGGTGTGTCGGACCTCGCCAGGCCGCAGCTCAGACGCGCGCATCAGCTCGTGCAGTTCGGCCACCGAGCGCTGACGGCCGCCGTCGGTCTGGGTGAGCATGTGCACGTCCACCAGCGAGGCGATCGGCTCGACGCGGTTGCGCTCCTGGAGAGCCTCGACCAGCACCAGCCGGGCGCCCGGGGCCATCGCCCTCCGCGTGGCGCCCAAGACCGCAAGGCAACGCTCGTCGTCCCAGTCATGGAGGATGTCCTTCATCACGTAGACGTCGGCCTTCGCGTCGAGGCGCTCGAACATGTTCCCCTCGGTGAGCGTCACGCGGTCCCGCACCCCGGCGGCATCGAGGTAGGCCTCCGCCTCGGCGAGGACTCCCTTCGCCTCGACGAGGACTCCCAGCACCCGCGGACGCTCGCGCAGGACGCCCG
>JBPCPH010000070.1:0-10397 GCA_050999415.1 Thermoleophilaceae bacterium | reverse complement strand
CGCGCGTTGATGGGCTCGTTCGAGCGCTTCATCGGCATCCTGATCGAGCACTACGCGGGGGAGTTGCCGCTCTGGCTCGCGCCGACGCAGGCGCTCGTCCTGCCGGTGGCCGACCGCCACCTCGACTACGCGCGACAGGTGACCGCAGACCTTCGTGAGGCCGGGCTGAGGGCCGACGTCGACGAGCGCTCGGAGTCGGTCGGGCGAAAGATCCGCGATGCCGAGCTGCGAAAGGTCCCCTACATGCTCGTCACGGGCGACCGGGAAGCGGGGCAGGAGGCGGTGTCGGTCCGCCGTCACCGCGAGGGCGACCTCGGCTCGATGGCGGTCGTCGACTTCGCGAGCCTGGCCGGGCTCGAGGTGGCCGAGCGCCGGAGCGGTCGGGAGGCATCCGTGACGGCGTCGCGCGACGACGACTCGGGCTAGCCGGAATGGGCCCCGTCGCGCGCCAGTCTGTCGCTATACTCGCCGGCGAATGAGGGGCACCAAGATCTCGCGCCGCCGCTGAAGCGCCCGTGCCCTTCCTCGACTCGATTCCCCCCAGATCTCGCCTTTGACGTCTAGCTCGCGCCCCTCGTAGTGCCGATCCCGCGCAGGTTCGATCGGCGTCCCCCTGAGCGCGACCCGACGCGCATCAATGAGCGCATCCGCGTCCCGCAGGTGCGACTGATCGGCGACGACGGAAACCAGGTTGGCGTGATCGACACCGAAAAGGCGCTCGCCTACGCCCGCGAGCGCGACCTCGACCTCGTGGAGGTCGCAGCCGAGGCGCGTCCGCCGGTGTGCCGCGTGCTCGACTACTCGAAGTACAAGTACGAGCAGGAGCAGAAGGCGAAGGCCGCGCGTCGCCACCAGAAGCAGGTGACGGTCCGCGAGATCAAGTTCCGGCCGAAGATCGCCGAGCACGACTACGCGACCAAGCGCGGCCACGTGGAGCGCTTCCTCCGTCACGACGACAAGGTCAAGATCACGATCATGTTCCGCGGTCGCGAGCAGTCGCACCCCGAGCGCGGCGAGCAGCTGTTGATGCGGCTCGCCGGCGACCTCTCGGAGCTCGGGACGATCGAGCAGCGCCCCACCCAGGACGGGCGCAACATGACGATGCTGCTCGGGCCGGTCAAGCAGCCGGAGGCACGCGCCGAAGCTACCGGCGACGCCGCGGCCGGGGCCGGGGCCGGGTAGCTCTCACGCGCCCGAGCGCCTCCCCGCCGAGCGCGGGCGAGCCTCGATCAGGTCGAGAGCAGCCGGTGAAAGAACGACCGGTAGCGCTGTAGTGTCAGCCGCAGGTCGTCGGTAGGCACGTCCTCGCCGCGGCCCCACTGGTCCTCGAGCCGCGAGCGCTCCTCGGAGAAGGTCTCGGCGAGTCGCCTGATGACCTCAGCGACCAGCTTGTCCGCATCCTCCACCGCGCGCCTCGGCTCGTCGACGAACCCGATCTGGATCGACTCCCAGCGCCGATGGAACCCCTCCGCGTCGCCCGTGGTCAGGAGCGGCTGAGAGGTCGCTTCGGCCTCGGGGTCCGGCGTGCTCGGCTGCCCTTCGGAGCCGTCGATCGGAGACTGCGGTCCCGCGGGGCGCGCCGTCTCGTCCGCGGGGTGGGTCGAGCCCGCGATGTCTCCGGTGGTCAGATCACGCTCCTGCTCACGTCGCTCCATCAGCGCCTCTCCTCCTGGTATTGGCCGGGCCGGTGCTCGACCGGCGCATGCTCGTGCTCGGACTGGGGGGTGGTGCCGCGCTCGACGGGCCCCGTTCCGTCATCGCGGATCGCGGTGCCTTCGCCACCCAGCAGCTCGTCGAACAGGCTGCGGTAGTGGACCATCGCCCGCCGCAGCTCCTCGGTGCTCGACTGTCCCTGCGCGTGCCTGTGCGAGATGTCGTTCGCGGCCCGGTAGTTCTCCACGACCTGCGGGTGGTCCACCGACACGTCCGCGGCTCGCTGATCGAAGTCGTCCATCGGGTAACCGCGCTCGCGCATCACCGCGGACACCAGCGCGTGCGCGTCGCCGATGGCCTCGCTCGGCTTGTCCACGAACTGCGCCTGCGTCTCGCGCCACGCCTGCGCGTAGCGGTCTCGCTCGGCCGGCTCAAGCGGGCGGATGTCGAGCTGCCCGCGTCGCTCCTCGCGCCCCTCGAGCGCGCGCTGCGCGTCGCGCTCGCTTCCGTGCTCGCCGACGGCGCGGTCGTACTCCGGTCCGAACCGCTCGCGGAGCTGCTTCTTCCGACGTGCCCTCCCGACGAGGAGACCGGCGACCGCCAGGACCACCACAACCGCTATCACCAAGATGACTATCGCGCCCATGAAACCTCCTATCCCTCCTTGCGCGCGCATATCGCGCCCTTATTCGCGGCGTACCCACGCTGGAGGCAGCCAAACAGCGGAAGGGACCGAGCCGGCGTCTGGTTCAATAGGGCGATGCCGAAGATGAAGGGCCACTCCGGCGCCGCCAAGCGCTTCAAGAAGACGGGCACGGGCAAGCTCCGCGCCCGCCATGCGATGACGAGCCACAACCTTGGCAAGAAGCGGCCCGACCGCAAGCGCCGGCTGGGCCGGCCGGTCAGCGTCGCGAAGGCCGACGTGCCCCGCGTCAGAGAGCTCCTGCGCAAATGAGCCGGGTCAAGCGCGGCGTTTCCGCGCGCAAGAAGCGCCGGGCCACGCTCGAGCGCGCCAAGGGCTACCGCGGCGATCGCTCGAAGAGCTACAAGCGCGCCAAGGAGGCGCTGCTCAAGGCGGACTCCTACGCCTACCGTGACCGGCGCAATCGCAAGCGCGACTTCCGGCGTCTGTGGATCACGCGCATCAACGCCGCCGCGCGGCGCGAGGGCATGACCTACAGCGAGTTCATGTACGGGATGCGCGTCGCCGAGGTCGAGCTCGACCGCAAGGTGCTGGCCGACATCGCCGTCCACGACCCCGAGACGTTTCGACGTTTTGCCGAGCGCGCCCGGGAGGCCGCGGCTGCCTGACGAGCCGAGGCTTTGAAGCCACTCCCCGGGGCGCCTCGCGATGCGCCCCTTTTTCGTTCCATGATCACCTCACCCCACAACGCACAGCTCAAGACGATCCGGCGCCTCCAGCGCAAGCGCGAACGCGAGCGATCGGGGTTGGCGGTGGCCGAGGGCGAGGACCTTGTGGCGGCGGCCGCGGCGGCCGGCTTCGAGCCGGAGGTCCTGCTGACGGCCGGGGTGGACGTGGAGCCCGCTCTGCTTGACGAGGTCAGCGCGCTGGGGTCGGGCACGCGCGTCGTCGGCGTCTACCGCCAGCGCTGGTCTGAGCCGGGCGGCGAGCTGTCGGTGTACCTCCACGGCGTGCGCGACCCGGGCAACGTTGGGACCGTCATTCGCTGCGCCCACGCGCTCTGCGACGGCCCGGTGATCCTCGACCCCGGCTGCGCCGACCCCTGGTCGCCCAAGGCGGTGAGGGCGAGCATGGGCTCGGCGTTCGCGCGCCCGCCGGCGCGCGCCCGGTTCGAGGAGCTCGAGGGCTCGCTGCTGGCCCTCGACCAGCGCGCGGAGCGCGAGCTGAGCGAGGTTGAGGTGGGTGCGCCCGTCGTGCTCTGCCTCGGATCCGAGCGCGAGGGCCTTCCCGCCGAGCTGCTCGAGCGCGTCGCGATGCGCGCGCGGATCCGCGTGCGGGCCGGCGGCCCCGAGTCGATCAACGTGGCGATGGCCGCGGCGATCGCGCTCTATGAGTGCACCCGGACCGCGACTAGGATGGCCGACCGTGCCTGACGAGCCCGCGACGACCGCGCCGACGGGCGATCCGGGTCCCAGGCTCGACGAGCTCCGGCGAGAGGCCGAGGCGGCGATCTCCTCCGCCGGCTCGAGCCGCGAGCTCGAGGAGCTGCGCGTCCGCTACCTCGGGCGCCGGGCCGAGCTGACCGGCATCCTGCGGGCGATCGGAACGCTGCCGGCGGAGCAGCGCGGGCCGGTCGGCAAGCGGGCGAACGCGGTCCGCCAGGCAGTCGAGGCGTTGCTCTCACAGCGCTCGGCCGCGCTCGAGGGGGCGGAGCTCGACGCCCGTCTGCGCGAGGACCGGATCGACGTCACGCTGCCGGGCGACCCGCCGCGAGCGGCCGGGCGCCTGCACCTGATCACGCAGACGCGCCGCGAGATCGAGGACGTCTTCGTCGGCCTCGGCTTCTCGGTCGTGGAGGGTCCTGAGGTCGAGCTCGACCACTACAACTTCACCGCGCTGAACATGCCGCCCGACCACCCGGCGCGGCTGATGCAGGACACCTTCTACTTCACGGGCGACGTGCTGCTGCGCACCCACACGTCGCCGATGCAGGTGCGCTCGATGGAGGCCCAAGCGCCGCCGATCTACGTGATCGTCCCCGGCAAGGCCTACCGGCGCGACTCGGACGCCACGCACACGCCGATGTTCCACCAGATCGAGGGGCTGGCGGTGGACGAAGACATCACGCTCGCGGACCTCCGGGGCGTGCTGCTGGAGGCGGCACGCGCGATCTTCGGCGCCGAGCGCGAGATCCGCCTGCGGGCGAGCTACTTCCCCTTCACCGAGCCGTCTGTCGAGGTGGACGTCTCCTGCTTTCGCTGCGGCGGCGCCGGGACGCTGCCCGAGGGCGGCCGCGACCCGCTGTGCAAGGGCGCGGGGTGGATCGAGATCCTGGGCGCGGGGATGGTGGACCCGAACGTCTACGGATTCGTGGCCGATCGCGGCTACGACCCCGAGCGCGTCCAGGGCTTCGCCTTCGGCATGGGGGTCGAGCGGATCGCGATGCTCCGCCATGGGGTGCCGGACCTGCGCCTCTTCTTCGAGGGCGACGCGCGCGTTCTCGAGCAGTTCGGCGCCGGGGGGTCATGGTGAGGGTCCCAGCGGCCTGGCTGCGGTCCTACTGCGACCCCGGCGTCGCGACCGTCGAAGTCGCCGAGCGGCTCGCATTGTCGGGCACGGAGGTCGAGCGCGTCGAGCACGTCGGAGTGGCGGACGCGACGAGCTTCGTGATCGGACGCGTGCTCGAGGCCGAGCGCCACCCGAACGCCGACCGGTTGACCGTCTGCACGGTTGACGACGGCTCCGGCGCCCCGCGGACGATCGTCTGCGGCGCGCCGAACGTGGCCGCCGGCCAGACGGTGGCCGTGGCGCGCCCCGGCGCCGTGATGCGCGACGGCTCCACGCTCGGGGAGGCGAAGCTGCGCGGCGTCACCTCGAGCGGGATGATCCTGGCGGAGGACGAGGTCGGCATCGGCGAGGACCACGCGGGGATCATGATTCTCGACGGCGGCGCTCAGCCGGGCGCGCCGCTGATCGAGGCGCTCCCGATCGCGGACGAGGCGCTCGAGCTGGAGACCTCCCCCAACCGGCCCGACTTGCTCGGCGTCTACGGCGTCGCGCGCGAGCTGCACGCGGTCACCGGGGCGCCGCTCGCCGACGATCCGACTGCCCGCGACGCCGAACCGTCCGGGAAGGGCGTGGCGGACGATCACGCGTCGGTCGAGATCGCCGACCCCGAGGTCTGCCTGCGCTTCACGGCGCGCGTCTTCCTCGACGTCGCGGTCGGCCCCTCGCCGCTGTGGCTCAAGCAGCGCCTCGTGGCGGCCGGCCAGCGGCCGATCTCGAACGTCGTGGACATCACCAACTACGTGATGCTCGCCACCGGCCAACCCCTCCACGCCTTCGACCTCGACGAGGTGCGCGGCGAGCGAATCGTGGTGCGCCGGGCGCGCGACGGCGAGACGATGACGACGCTCGACGACGTCGAGCGTAGGTTCGACCCCGCCGTCGCCCTGGTGTGCGACTCCGAGGGCCCGTCCGGGATCGCCGGCGTGATGGGCGGGCAGATCTCAGAGGTCTCCGAGCGGACGACTCGCGTCCTGATGGAGGCGGCGACGTGGGTGGGGCCGAACATCCTGCGCACCTCCTCGTCGCTCGGCCTGCGCACCGAGGCGAGCGCGCGCTTCGAGAAGCAGCTCCACCCCGACGAGGCCATGGCCGCGCAGCGGCTGGCGGCACGCCTGATGGTGGAGCTGTGCGGGGCGCGGCAGGTGCCGGGGACGCTCGACGCCTACCCCGTCCCGGCCGAGCCCCGGACGGTGAAGCTGCGCCACGACCGGCTCGAGCGGCTGCTCGGCGCCCGGGTGCCGGACGACGAGGTACGCGCAATCCTCGAGCGACTCGGCTTCGCGATCGGTGCGGAGGACGACGCCGGCCTGGCGGTTGGGGTGCCGAGCTGGCGCGACGGCGACGTGCGGCGCGAGGCGGACCTGATCGAGGAGGTGGCCCGCGTCCACGGCCTCGACCGGCTGCCGACCACGCTTCCGGCGCGGCGTGGCGCGATCGGGCGCCTGACGCGGGCCCAGCGCCACCGTCGCCGGCTCGAGGACAGCCTGCGCGACCGCGGCCTGCTCGAGATCGTCGCCTACAGCTTCACCGCTCCGGCCACGCTCGAGCGGCTCGGGCTCGATCCCGACGCCGCGCTGCGGGTGGCCAACCCGCTGTCCGAGGACCAGAGCGTCATGCGACCGCTGCTGCTGCCGGGGCTGCTCGACGCCGCGCGCCACAACGCCGCGCGCGGGATGCCCGACGTGGGCCTGTTCGAGTCCGCGCACGTCTACCGCCCGCGCGAGCACGCGGCTGGGAACGAGCCGCCGGCGGTCGAACGCCACCACCTCGGCGGCCTGCTCGCGGGCGCGCTGCCGGGCACCTGGCGCCGCGCCCCCGAGCGCGCCGACTACCACGCCGCGCGCGCGGTGGTGGAGGGGCTGCTCGCCGGCAGCCGCCTCGACTGGCGCGCCGAGCCGCTCACCGACCGCTCCTACCTCCACCCCGGACGCGCTGCCGCGATCCGCGCCGGCGACGCGGAGGTCGGGTGGATCGGCGAGCTCCACCCGGCGGTCGCCGGCGAGTGGGACCTCGACTCGGCGGCCGCGTTCGAGCTCGACGCCGACGCCCTGCTCGGCGCGCGCCCGCCCGGGCCGGCCGCCTACCGCGACGTCACCTCATTCCCCGGCGTCCTTCAGGACATCGCCGTGGTGGTGGACGAGGGCGTCCCAGCCGCCGCCGTCGAGGCCGCGGTGAGGCAGGGGGCGGGGGACCTCCTTCTCTCCGCGCGGATCTTCGACGTCTACCGGGGCGAGCAAGTCGGCGACGGGCTCAAGTCGCTCGCGCTGCGGCTCGAGTTCCGCGCGCCCGACCGCACGCTCACCGACGACGACGTCGCCGGGCTGCGCAAGCTGATCGAAGCAGCGCTCGCCGAGGCAGGAGGGCGGCTCCGTGCCTAGCGCGCACCGGGTCGCGGTCGTGGGCGCCACCGGCTTCGCCGGCGCGCTGTCCGCGGAGATCGTCGAGCGCCACCCGTCGCTCGAGCTGGCGGCGGTGACCGCGCGCTCGGACGCCGGACGCCGATTGAGCGAGCTCTACCCGCGCTACCAAGTGGAGGCGGAGCTCGAGCCGTTCGCAGCGGACGCGATCGCCGAGCGTGCCGACGCCGCGCTCGTGGCCTACCCGCACGGGGCGGCCGCGCCGGTGGTGAGAGAGCTGCGCGAGCGCGGGCTCAAGATCGTGGACCTGTCCGCCGACTTCCGTCTCGGCCGCGAGCGCTACGAGCGCTACTACCAGCGCCACGAGGCCCCGGAGCTGCTCGACGACGCCGTCTACGGGCTCACCGAAACCCACCGCGAGGCGATCGCCGGCGCCGACCTGGTTGCCGCGCCCGGGTGCTATCCGACCGCGGCGCTGCTCGCCCTATGGCCGCTCCGCGAGCTCGTCCGCGACGTCGTGGTGGACGCCAAGTCGGGCGTCTCGGGGGCGGGTCGCGAGGCCACCGCGTCGACCCACTTCGTGTCCGTGGCGGAGAACTTCAGCCCCTACAAGGTCGAAGGGCACCGCCACCGCGCCGAGCTCGAGCAGGAGCTCGGCCACGAGACGCCGGTCACGTTCGTCCCGCACCTGCTGCCGCTCGACCAGGGCCTGCTCGCGAGCTGCTACGTGACGCCCGAGCGCGAGATCGCGGCGGCTGAGCTGAGCGACCTGTTCCTCTCCGCCTACGCGGGCGAGCCGTTCGTCGAGGTGACCGGCGGCCCGCCGGGAGTGCGCGACGTCCGCGGCTCGAACCGCTGCCACGTCCACGCGACGGTCGAGCCCGCCACCGGCCGCGTGCTGGTATTCGCCGCGATCGACAACCTCTGGAAGGGCGCCGCCGGCCAGGCGGTCCAGGACCTGAACCTGATGCTGGGGCTGCCCGAGACGGAGGGACTCGCGTGAGCGCCGCCCGCGCCGGCGCCACCCACGCGTCCTTCTTTCGCTCGCGCTGGGTCGACCGGCCCGCCCACGCGCGCGAGGTCGAGCCGACCGCGCTCCCCGCCGGGTTTCGCTCTGGCGCGGCGGCCGCCGGCATCAAGCCGAGTGGGCTCGACGTCGGGCTGCTCGTGTCGGATGCCGCGGGCACCACCTCGGCGGCGCGCTTCACGACCAGCGCGGTGGTCGGAGCGCCCGTGGCCGCCTCGCGCGCCGCGGCGCTTCACCGACTCCGCGCCGTGGTCGCGAGCTCGGGCAACGCGAACGTCGCGGATGGAAACCGCGGCCTCGAGACGGCCCGCGCCGCCCAGTCGGCGGCGGCCGCCGCGGTAGGTCTGGAGGCCGCCGAGGTCGGGATCGCGGCGACCGGCGTGATCGGGCGCGAGCTCCCGCGGGCGCGTCTCCTCGACGGCGTCGAGCGGGCGGCGGCCGAGCTCGGCGACGACGCGGCGCACTTCTCCGAGGCGCTCCTCACCACCGATCGGACGCCGAAGCGAACGTGCCTCGAGGTCGAGCTGCCGTCGGGGCCGGTTCGCCTCGCCGCCCAGGCCAAGGGGGCGGGCATGATCTCACCCGCCTTCGCGACGGCGCTCTGCTTCCTGGAGACCGACGCCGCGGTCGACGCGCCCACGCTCGACCTCTTGACGGGCGTCACCGTCAAGCGCTCGCTCGACCGAATCTCCGTCGACGGCCAGCTGTCGACGAGCGACACCGTGATCTGCCTCGCGAGCGGCGCCTCGGGGGTACGAGTCGAGCCCGAGTCCGGCGACGAGCTGGCGTTGGGGGAGGCGATGGACGCGCTCCTGCGCCAGCTGGCGCTCGAGGTCGTGGCCGACGGCGAGGGCGCCGGGCGCCTCGGCCGGGTGATCGTCCGCGGCGCGACGGAGGCGGTCGAGCCGGTGGCGCGGGCGATCGCCGACTCGCCGCTCGTCAAGACGGCGCTGCACGGCGCCGACCCGAATTTCGGCCGCGTCCTGCAGGCGATCGGGGCGGCATTCGCCGGGGCGCCGCTGGGTCACGTCGACGAGGGCCCGGGCGCGCTCCCGATCGACCTCGAGATCGAGGGTCGGCGCGTGGTGACGGGCGGCGTCGCGACCGCGCTCGACGACGCCGACCTTCGCACGCTCGAGCAGGCCGTGAGCGGCGACGAGGTCGAGTACGTGGTCACGCTTCCCGGCGAGGGGGGCGAGACCGAGGTCTTCTTCTCCGACCTCTCCCACGACTACGTGACGCTGAACGCGGAGTACACGACGTGACCCCCACCAGAGACGTCGCCACCCTGCTCGAGGCGCTTCCCTACATCAGGGACTTCCACGGACGGACGATCGTCATCAAGTACGGCGGGGCGGCGATGACGGACCCCGACTTAAAGCGCGAGTTCTCGCGCGACGTCGTTCTGCTCAAGTACGTCGGCATCAACCCGATCGTGGTGCACGGCGGCGGCGCCGACATCACCCGCTACATGGAGCGGCTCGGGATGCGCGTCGAGTTCGTGGAGGGGCTGCGGGTGTCGAGTGCCGAGACGGTCGAGGTCGCGAAGATGGTGCTGGTGGGTAAGCAGAACAAGGACATCGTGCTCGACCTCAACCGCTTCGGGCGGCCCGCCATCGGGCTGTGCGGCGACGACGGCGCGCTGTTCACCGTCCGCAAGCAGCTGGCCGGCGAGCGCGACATCGGCTTCGTGGGCGAGATCGAACGCGTGGACGTGGACGTGCTCCTGCACGTGGCCCAGGACTACATCCCCGTGCTCGCCTCCGTGGGCTCCGACCGCGACGGCAACTCCTACAACGTCAACGCCGACGCCGCCGCCGCCGCGGTGGCGAAGGCGCTCGCCGCCCACAAGGTGGTGTTCCTGACCGACGTCGAGGGATGGCTCGCCGACCCCGCCGACCCCGCGAGCAAGATCTCGCAGGCGGGGACGGAAGACGTTCGGTCGCGGCTGGCCGAGGTGACCGGCGGCATGCGGCCGAAGCTCGAGGCGTGCCTCGAGGCGGTCGAGGGGGGCGTCGGCAGCGCCCAGATCATCGATGGGCGCCAGCCCCACTCGCTGCTGCTCGAGCTCTTCACCGACGAGGGCGTGGGGACCAAGATCCGCCCGTGACGGCGGTCGCCGCGGAGACCGCCGCGTGACGCTTTCCGC
>JBPCPH010000058.1:0-10922 GCA_050999415.1 Thermoleophilaceae bacterium | reverse complement strand
CCAGCCGCCGGGGCGGGGGCGGCGCGGCGCCCGCTAGCCTCGCCACGTGCCCCGTCTTCCGCCGCTGGTCGCGATGCTCACGCTCGCGGTCCTGGCCGCGAGCGGATGCGGCGGCGACAGTCCGGTGGAGCCTGCGCCGGCGGAGCCGGAGGGCACGAGCGAACCGACGCTCGTGGCGGCACTCGGCGACTCGATCACTGCCGGCTCTCCACTGTGGGACCCAAGCCCGCCGGTGCGCGATCAGCTTCCCGGGCTCGACCGGCGCAGCCAGTACGAGTTCTGGGCCGCCGCCGAGCTCGGCCCCGACGCGCGCTTTCGCAACTGCGGCGTATTCGGCGAGCGCACCGATCAGATCGCGACGCGCCTCGAGGAGTGTGCCGCCGGGCGCCGACCGCCTCGTGGTCCAGGGCGGCATCAACGACATCGCGCAGGGCCGGCCGGTCGCCCAAGCCGCCGCCGACCTCGACGCGATCGTGGCTAGCGGGCAGGCCCTAGAGCTCGACCCCGTGATCGTCGAGGTGCTTCCCTGGAACAACGGTTACCCCGACGCCGCTCCGCTGATCCGCCGCCTGAACAGCGAGATCGCGGCGATCGGCGAACCGCGCAGCGTTCCGGTCCTTCCGTTCTACGAGGCGCTCGAGGACCCGGCCGCTCGCGGGCGCATGAGGCACGCGCTGACGATCGACGGCGACCATCCGTCGGTCGCCGGGTACCGCCGGCTCGGCGCGCTCGTCGCGCGCGCGCTCGACGGCTCCCGCTGAGCCTGGCCCGCCTGCCCGGCTTCAGGCGAGCTCGTCGATCCGCTCGGCGAGCGCGAAGTCGCTGTCGGTGAGCCCGCCCTGAGAGTGCGTCGAGAGCGAGACCGTGACCCGGTTCCACGAGATCGAGACGTCCGGGTGATGGTTCATCTCCTCGGCGACCGGCGCGATCCTGTTGACGAGGTCCACCGAGCCCACGAAGTCCGCCGTCTCGAAGACCCGCGCGATCGCGTCGTCCTGGCGCTCCCAGCCGCGCCGGTCACGCAGGCGCGACCCGATCTCCTCGTCGCTCAGAAGTGGCATCGTTCCCTCCGTGCGGATCGCGAGTCTCGTCCCATCGGCCACCGAGTTGCTGTTCGCCCTCGGCCTCGGCGAGAGCGTAGTGGGCGTCACGCACGAGTGCGACTTCCCCGCCGCCGCCCGCAGCCTGCCGCACCTCACCCGAACCGTGATCGGTGAGGGGCTCGACGCCGCCGAGATCGACCGGGCCGTCCGCGAGCGTACAGAGCGCGGCGAGGCCCTCTACGAGCTCGACGCCGAATGCCTCGCGGCGCTCGACTCGGAGCTGATCGTGACGCAGGCGGTCTGCGCGGTATGCGCGGTCTCGTTCGACGACGTGATTTCCGTCGCCGCCGGACTCCCGTCGCGGCCGCGCGTGATCTCGCTCGATCCTTCGACGCTCGGGGAGATGCTGGCGGACGTCGAGCGCCTGGGCGCCGCCACCGGCGCCCACCGAGCGGCCGAGCGGCTGCTTGCCGACGCGCACGCGCGTCTCGAGCGCGTGCGCCGTGCCGTCGCGGGTGCCGTCCGCCCGCGCGTGGCGGCGATCGAGTGGCTCGATCCCCCATTCGTCGGTGGGCACTGGGTGCCGGAGATGGTGGCGCTCGCCGGCGGCCGGGACCAGCTCGGACGGCCGGGCGAGAAGTCGCGCACGCTCGACTGGGACGAGATCGCGGCGAGCCGGCCCGAAGTGGTGGTCTGCATGCCGTGCGGGTACGACGCGCGGCGCTCGGCCTGCGAGGCGAGCGATCATCGCGAGCGGCTCGTCCGCCTCGGAGCCGCCCACATGGTGGCAGTGGACGCCGCCGCCTTCTTCTCCCGCCCCGGACCGCGCCTGGTGGACGGCGTCGAGCTGCTGGCGCACGCGCTTCATCCCGATCGAGTGGGGCCTCCCCCTCCGGGGCGTACGGTCACGCTTGACGCCGGGACCGCCGAAGCGGTGAGATAGGGGCGTGGCGGCGAAGCGCGCCGAGCAGCAGGTCGTGGTCGAGGCGAGCCCGCACGCCTGCTTCGCCGCGCTCACCGATTACGAGCGGATGGCGGACTGGCAGTCCACGGTCAACTCCTGCGAGGTCGTGTCGCGCGACCGCGAGGGGCGCGGCCGGGAGGTCGACTGGAAGATCGACGCGAAGGTCCGCTCGGTGTCCTACCGGCTCGAGTACTCCTACGAGGAGCCGCACTGGATCGCCTGCCGTTACGTCGACGGCGACGTCGAGGATCTGGACGCCGAGTACATCTTCGAGGACCGCGGCGACGGCACCACGCTTGCCACGTTCAGCCTCCGCATCGAGCCGGGCACCTGGGTGCCGGGCAAGGTCGTCGACATGCTCAACGACCAGGTCATGAAGCGCTCGCTCGAGGACCTGAAGCGGCACGTCGAGAGCGACTAACGCGGGACGTCGACCTGCCTGCTCCCGCCTACGCGACGACTGCGATCGACGCCACGGCCGCGATCAGGCCGACCCCGGCCGCGAGCGCATTCGCCGCGCCCGCCGGCATCCGCACGCGGTCGCCGAGATCGAACAGCACGTAGGCCGCCAAGCCCCCGCCGATCAGCCCGCCGACGTGACCGCCGATCGAGATTCCCGGCACGAGGAAGGTGATGCCGAGGTTCAGCAGGATCAGCATCCCGATGCCGCTCTCCATCGGATTTATCCCGCGCGCGCGCATCACGATGACCGCCGCGCCCATTAACCCGAAGACCGCGCCCGACGCGCCGAGCGTCAAAGCGTCCGGGGTCAGAAGCAGCGCCCCGAACGACCCGCTCAGTAGCGCGACAAGGTAAATCAGCCCGAACCGGACCTTCCCGATCGCGGGCTCGAGCAGGCCACCGAGCAGGTAGAGGATGAACATGTTGAGGAAGAGGTGGATCAGGCCGGCGTGGAGGAAGCCGCTCGTCAGCAGGCGCCACCACTCGCCGTTGGCCACGAAGTTCCCGCGCAGCGCGCCGTCGATCGTCAGCGTCCCGCCGCCGCTGAACAGGGTGCCGCCGCTTGCGACGACGCCGAGAAACGCGATCACGTTGGCGGCGATCAGCGCGTAGGTGAGCCTCGGGTCCGATTCGAGCGAGCGCATCGTGCGCACCTGCGTGCGCTGACGCGAGCACTCCGGGCAGCGCATGCCGACCTGCGTCGCGGTCATGCACTCCGGACAGATCGGCCGGCCGCACGACGAGCAGGAAACCCCGGTCTCGCGGTCGGAGTGGCGGTAGCAGACCTCCATCTGAAAAGACGATACCCGCGGCGCTGCGGGGCCTTGGGTGGCGCCGCTCAGCCCAGCGAGACGCTCATGACCGGGCGCTCGGTGGGCGCGCGGCTTCCGCCGGGGCGCTCGCGGGTGACCCAGACTGCGTCCGCGTCGTCGATCCCCTGCGGGATCGTGGCCGTGCCGCTGCCGTCCGCGCCCACCGACAGGAGCGCGGCCGGGATCCTCTCGTTGCCGCGGACGAGCCAGAGCTGGTAGATCTCGTTCGTGTCAGCGTCGGGCAGCGTCGGCACTCCCTGGACGCTCAGCACCGCGGGGCCGCCGTCCCCGGGGAGGAGCAGGGCCCCGCTCCCTTCCGCCAGACGCGACTCGTCCACGGTGGCCGCGACTCGGCGATCGGGCGGCGGATCACCGCCGGAGAGCTCGTCCGCGCCGTAGCCCGCCACGACGCCGGCCGCGAGCACGAGCGCCGCGCCGGCCCAGGCGGCGACCGGACGAAGGCGAGGGGCGATGCCGGGGGAGCGGATCCGCTCGCGGACGCGGGTGAGCCCGGTCGGGCGCGGCTCGGCGCCAGCCCCGGCGGCCTCCGCGGCCACGGCGCCCATGATCGAGCGCCGCAGGTGGCGCGGCGGGTTGAGCGGTGTGACCGACCGCGGTAGCGCGTCGACGGCCGCCCACAGCCGCTCGACCTCGTCGCGGCAGGAGGCGCACCCCATCACGTGGCGCGCCAAGGCCTGCTCCTCGAGCTCGGGCAGGGCGCCGAGCAGGTGGGCTGCCACGCTGTCTGCGTACCGGTCGTGGTCCGCAGAGGTCACGCGGCCTCCCCGCTCAGGGTCCGGCGCAGCTTGTCCAGCCCGAGCCGCATGCGGCCCTTCACGGTGCCCACCGGCATGTCGAGCATCGAGGCGATCTGCATGTGCGTGAATCCGCCGAAGTAAGCGAGCTCGATGACTCGGCACTGCTCGCCGGGAAGCCCGTCGAGCGCCGAGCGCACGGTGCGTGCCTCGTCGCGGCGCACCACCTCGACCTCGGTCAGCTCGGCGGCCTCCTCGCGTTCCTCGAGCCCCTCGGCGCTGGTGCGCCGGCGCTCGTGGACGAAATTGCGGCGCAGGGCGTCGATCGTGCGGTGGTGGACGATGCCCAGCACCCACGTGCGCACGCTCCCGCGCTCGCGCTGGTAGCGCGAGCGGCTGCGCCAGATCGACAGGAACGCCTCCTGGGTGATGTCCTCGGCCACGACGCGGTTTCCCACCATCCGGTAGGCAAGCGAGAACGCGGGGCCTCCGTGACGCTCGTACACGACCTCGAACGCGCGCGGATCGCCATCCTGCACGAGCTGCATGATCTCCTCGTCGGCGAGTCGCTCGATGTGTTGGGAAATCATCTCCTGGATGCTTTCGACTGCAGCCTCGACCAGGCCCGCTCAGCGAAGCTCGCGCTCGGCCACCGGCAACCAAACATGCCGTCCAGGGTAGTTCGTAGCATTCGGACCGAGCGGATCAGTAAGTGATCCGGGTAGGGCCCGGTCGCCGAAAGATCGGTACATACACCGACAGGAGGTTCATTCGCAGATGACTCGCTCACCAGCACAGTTGTACTGCTTGGTGTTCGGCGTAGTTCTGGTCGCCGCAGGGGTGCTCGGCTTTTTCGTCGAGGCGAGCTTCGACGTCCAGGAGAACGTGCCGCGGGAGACGCTCATCCTCTTCGACGTCAACGGCTGGCACAACGTCGTCCACCTCGCAAGCGGGGCGATCCTGCTAGCCGTGGCCGGCAGCTACGCGGGGGCACGCTCCGTCGCGATTGGCTTCGGAGCGGTGTACGCCGTGATCACGATCGTCGGGTTCATCGCCGGTAACGACGGCACGATCCTCAGCCTGATCCCGATCAACACGGAGGACAACATCCTCCACATCCTGATCACGGTAGCCGCGATCGGCGCGGGGCTCGCCACGCCCGCCCACCCGACCCCGACGACGACCACGACGGCCACCGCGTAGCACGGCGGCAGCCCAAGAGAAGTACGGTCCCCGCGAGATGAGGTCCGGTCCGCGGTCACCTGCGCAGATCTACGCCCTGATCCTCGGGGTGGTGCTGGTGGCCGCGGGCATCGCGGGGTTCTTCTGGGAGACGAGCTTCGCGACCGGCACGAGCGCAGGCGTGGAGCAGAGCTTCTTGCTCGGCATCCTCGCCGTCAACGGGTGGCACAACGTCGTGCACCTGGTATCGGGCATCATCGGCCTCGCGGTCGCAGGCAGCTACGCGGGCGCGCGGGTCTTCGCCCTCGGTTTCGGCGCGGTCTACGCGCTCGTCGCGCTGCTCGGCTTCGTGGCCACCGAGAACGACGCCCTGATCGGCCTGCTCGCGATCAACCTCGAGGAGAACATCCTCCACGTGCTGATCGCGATCGCCGGGATCGCCGCCGGGCTCGCGACACCGGCCGAGCCGCGGACGGCCGCGGCGGCGGCCTGAAGCACCAGACGACGCTACCGCCGAAGTCGCCGGCGGACCTGGCCCGAAACCTCGCGGACGCTCCGGTCGAGCGCCCTGAGCCTCCTGTCGCCACGCCTCTGATGCTGCTGGCGGGCGCGGACGAGGACCAGGCCGCCCGCGGCGGCGCCGCCGACCACCACCGCCCCGACGGGGCGTGCCCAGTTGCGAGGGTCTCGCATCGAGCGAAGCTCCCAGTCCGCCAGCTCGTCGGCCGCGGCGTCGGTCAGCTCGGCGAGCGCCTCCTCGAACCGGTCCGCAAGCGTGCCGGGCGGGTCGACGGGTACCAGCGCCGAGCGCAGGAGTCGCTCGACCTCGCTCATCGCTGACTCTCCTTCAGTCGCCCGCCGAGCTGTCTGATCGCCCTGTGGATTAGGACCTTGGTGGCGCCCTCCGACCTTCCGAGGGCGCGGGCGATCTCGCGGTTGTCCATGTCGAGGGCGAAGCGCATGATCAGCGCCTCGCGGCGGTCGTCGGGCAGGTCCGCCACCCCTTGGAGGACCTGGCCGAGCTCCTCGCGCTCCTCGACGAGCTCGTCGGTGCGGCGAAGGTCCGAGAGTGCACCGGCGTCGTCGAGCGGGGTCTGCGGGCGCCGGGAGCGGTCACGGTAGTAGTTGGCCGCGAGGTTGTGCGCGATGCGGATGAGCCAGGGCCTGAGCGGGCGCCCGTTCGACTCGCCGCGGGCGCGCTCGAAGTGGCGGTACGCCTGGAGGAACGTTTGCTCGGTGAGGTCCTCGGCGTCGTGGTGGTTGCCGATCCGATAGTAGGAATAGCTGTAGACGTCGCGTAGGTGATCGCGGTAGAGCTCTGTGAACTCACGGTCGAGCGCGCGCTTGGACGCGGCGTGGGTGTTTTCCACATGCGGAGCCTATCCCCGGGCCGCCCGGCCTCTCGAGCCGCGGGGCGCCGCGGGAGTGCTTGCTGCTACCCGCTCAGCGACGGTCGGTTACGCCGACCGGCGTGCGTGCGTTCGCGCCGGGCCGCCCACGGGTAGGCTCCGCCCGTATGACGATGAAGCGCAGCCTCGGCGGCGCCCTCGGCGGCACGATCGCAGCGGGGGTCTGGGCGGCGCAGCAGCCGCTCGACCGGCGCGTTTTTCGCAGCGGCTACGACGACGTGGAGCTGCTCGGCAAGGCGGTCACCCAGGAGCGCGAGTGGCCCTTCGTCGGCCTGGCGCTTCACGTCCAGAACGGGGCGGTCTTCGGGGCGATCTACGCCCAGGTGAAGCCGTTCCTGCCGGGCCCGCCGGTCGTGCGCGGGGTGCTCGCCGGCCTCACAGAGCACGTGGCGCTGTGGTCACTCACCAGGCTGGTGGACGCCTACCATCCCGCGCGTCGCGAACTCGAGCCGCTCACCGGGAACGCGCGAGCGTTCGCTCAGGCGACCTGGCGGCACGCGCTCTTCGGTGCCCTGCTGGGCCTGATCGAGCACCGGCTCAACGCCGACCCCGGCGCCGAGCCGCCCCCCGTCCCGGTCTCCTCGAACGGACACGGGGACATCGAGGTGGCAGTGGGCGTAGCCTGAGCGGCGACGCGCGGCGCCCGCCTAGCTCAACTGGCAGAGCACTTCACTTGTAATGAAGAGCGTCTCGGTTCGAATCCGAGGGCGGGCTTGAAGAGCCCTAGAGCAGCACGGTGCGCGAGTCGAGGTGGGCGCCCACCTTGCGCTTGACGCGCTGGAGCGCGTTGTCGACGGTCTTGGTGTCGCACGCGAGCTGCTCCGCGATTGCCTCGTAGGAGTTTCCGTCGAGGTAGAGCGACAGCACCGAGCTCTCGAGCTCCGAGAGGACGCTCGAGAGGCACGCCACCAGGCTCTGGAGCTCCTCGGTCGAGATGACCTGGTTGGCCGGATCGTGCGTCGTGGGCCCGGGGAGGATCTCGTCGAGGGTCGATTCGCCCTCCCCGGCGGCCGCCGGCGCCTGCGAGAACGACACGTACTGGTTGAGCGGCGTGTGCTTGTTGCGCGTGGCCGTCTTCACCGCGGTGATGATCTGCCGCGTGATGCAGAGCTCTGCGAAGTTGCGAAAGCTCGACTCACGGTCGCTGCGGTAGTCCCGGACAGCCTTGTAGAGCCCGACGAGCCCCTCCTGGATCAGGTCGTCGGAGTCGCCCCCGATCAGGAAATAGGAGGATGCCTTGAGTCGTACGAAGCCGTGGTAGCGGCGCACGATCCGGGTCATCGCGTCCGCGCGTCCCTGCTTGGCGAGCGCGATCAGGTAGTGATCATCAAGCTCAGGTGAAGCCTGAGCGCCAGTCGCAGCGAGTGGGAGAGGTGAGTTGATAGCCACGATGTACTCCTTCCGGGCCAAAACGTCGGCCCGTCGAGTTCGTGGCGCACCTACCTCCCCTGGTGGCGCCCCAGCGCCGAACCGTTGCTATAAAGCTCAGGTCCAGCCTTATGTGACCGCGATTATGACGCCTCATCGGACGCTGTCAAGCGCGACGCGACGTTGCAAGATTCCGTACAGCAGCGCGGCGGCAGCCGCGGAGACGTTGAGCGACCCCAGACGGCCGCGAACCGGCAGCGCAACCAGCTCGTCGCAGGCGCCCGCCACCCGCGGGCGGATCCCGCGCCCCTCCGAGCCGAGCACGAGCACGACCTTGCCGCGGTAGTCGGGCCGGTCGTAGGGAACCTGCGCCGCGGCGTCGGCCCCGTAGGACCATGCGCCGTGCCGCTTCGCCCGCTCGAGGAACTCGGCCAAGTTGCGGACGCGTGCCACCGAGAGGTGCTCGACCGCGCCCGCCGACGCGCTGCAGACCGCCGGCGTGACGTGGACCGACCGCCGCTCCGGCACGACGACGCCGGTGGCCCCCGCGCACTCGGCCGCGCGGCACACGGCGCCGAGGTTGTGCGGATCCTGGACCTCGTCGAGGCAGACCACGAGGGCGTCCTCCGGTTCGAGCAGCGCGTCCGCGCTCGCGTACGGGTAGTCGCCCGCGTCAGCGCACACGCCCTGGTGGTCCGGCGAGCCACAGAGCCGCTCGATCGCCTCGGCGGAGCCGACGCGCTCGACCTCAACCGCGCCTTCGGCCTCTCGCGCGAGCCGGCCGGCGTCAGGGCCATCGCCGGTGAGCCAGACCCGTGTCACCCGCCGCCTACCGCGCAGCGCCTCGCGAACCGGGTTGCGCCCGTAGACGATCACCGGTCGCTCACCCCCGTCTGAGAAGGCGCGGTCCGTCCGGAGTGTCCCGCACCTCCCACCCGCGCGCCGCGAGCGCCTCCCGGCGCGCGTCGGCGGTGGCGAAGTCGCGCTGCGCGCGCGCGGCCTCGCGCTCGGCGAGAAGCCGCTGTGCCTCGTCGTCGGGCGCCTCGGCCTCGCGCTCCAGCAGCCCCTCGAGCCCGACGGTCCACAGCAGCTCCGAGAGCCCCGCTTGCCCGACAGGCTCGCCGGCGTCGAGCAGCCGGTTGCCCTCGGCGACCCAGTCGAAGAGCGCCGCGCGAGCGGCGGGCGTGTTGAAGTCGTCGGCGAGCGAGTCGTAGAAGCGCTCCGCGAAGGCTCGAAAGCCAGGCGGGTCCTCGGCCTCGGCGTCCGTCCTCCGCGCGAAGTCGCGAATCCGCTCCACCGACCGCCGCGCCTCCTCGAGCGCGTCGGGCGAGAAGGCGAGCGGACGGCGGTAGTGGCCGCCCAGGAAGTACATGACCACGGCGTCGCGGCCGAAGCGATCGAGCGCCTCGCCGAGCAGGTGGATGTTGCCCTCCGACTTCGACATCTTCTCCTCGTCGAGCTCGACCATCCCGTTGTGCATCCAGATCCCGGCGAGCGGTCTCCCGCGCGCGGCCTCGGTCTGCGCGATCTCGTTCTCATGGTGGGGAAAGACGAGGTCGAGCCCGCCGCCGTGGATGTCGAACTCGAGCCCGATGATCGACTCCGCCATCGCCGAGCACTCGATGTGCCAGCCGGGACGGCCCTCCCCCCACGGCGCCGGCCACGAGGTGTCCTCCTCCGGCTTGCGCGCCTTCCAGAGCGCGAAGTCCTGGGGGCTCTCCTTGAGGTCGGCGCGCGCCTCGTCGCCCTCGGACTGGACCATGTCGTCGAGCGTGCGGTTGGAGAGCTTGCCGTAGGCGGGGAAGCTGCGCACGCGGAAATAGACGTCCCCTCCCGCGACGTAGGCGTGCCCCGACTCGATCAGCGCGCCGATCAGGCTTACGACCGCCTCGATCGCCTCGCTTGCCTTCGGCTCGTGGTCGGGACGCCCGAGCCCGAGGCGGTCGGTGTCGCTCACGTAGCGCTCGGTCATCGCCCGTGCGAGCGCCTCGCTCGCCACCCCCTGCTCGCGGGCGGCAGCGTAGATCTTGTCGTTGACATCAGTCACGTTCTCGACGAGCGTCACCGCCTGGCCCTCTCGCTCGAGGAACCGCTTGAGCAGCGCGAACACCACGAACGGCCGCGCGTTGCCGATGTGGATCGGCCCGTAGACCGTGGGCCCGCACGCATAGGCGCGCACCTTCCCCGGCTCGCGCGGCGTAAGGCGGCGCGCGCGCCCCGAGAGCGTGTCGTGTATGCGGATCTCGCGCACGCCGGGGGGAGCGGCTACCCGTCGCGGTCGATCCGCTCGACCGTGGCGATCGCCTGGGCCGCGATGCCCTCGCCGCGCCCGACGAACCCGATCCCCTCGCCGGTCGTGAACTTGACGTTCACCTCGAGCCGCGGCAGGCCGATCGTCCCGGCCAGCGCGGCGCGCATAGCGTCGCGGTGCGGGCCGAGCCGGGGCCGCTCGCACATGACCGTCGAGTCCACGTGGCGAATCGTCCAGCCGTGGTCCTCGAGAAAGGTGCAGACCTGGCTCAGCAGCATCAGGCTGTCGGCGTCGCGGTAGCGCTCGTCGGTGTCGGGGAAGTGCTGACCGATGTCGCCGAGGCCGGCCGCGCCGAGGAGGGCGTCGATGACCGCGTGGGTGAGGACGTCGGCGTCCGAATGGCCCTCCGGGCCGCGCTCCGCGTCCTCGATCTCCACGCCTCCGAGCACGAGGCGGCGGCCCTCCGCGAGGCGGTGGGAGTCGTAGCCGAGGCCGGCGCGCGCGCTCAACCGAGCGGCTCCAGCCGGCGCTCACGGCGCTCGAACACCGCTATCTCGTGGACGCCGAGCGACCGCAGGAGCGCGACCGCCTCGTCGTAGCGGTGGCCGAGGTGGTCCGGCACGTGGGCGTCGGAGGAGAGCGCGACCGGACGCCCCGCCTCGAGGCACATCTCGAG
>JBPCPH010000051.1:0-12159 GCA_050999415.1 Thermoleophilaceae bacterium | reverse complement strand
ATCCCGGCCCGCCGCTGCCCTCTGGCGCCACGAGGGGAGCTTAGTCGGTGCGGCCCCCTGGAAGTGGAGCGGCGATCAGGCCGCCGCCGGTTGGCGCAGCTCGGCCAGGCCGTCCTCCCGCGACCGGACGGGCCGGTAGCCCAGCTCGCCGCGTGCCTTCGAGATGTCGATCGTGCACTCCTTTGCCGAGAGCCAGTAGGCCAGGCGCTTGAGCGGCGGCTCGCCCTTGAGCGGCAGCGTCCGCCAGGCGAGCTCGCACGCCGCGGCTCCCGCGCGTGCCACAGGTGTCGGCAGCGAGCGTGTCGGCGGACTCAGCCCTTGGCTCGCGAGCAGCTTCGAGACGAACTCCCTGAACACGACCGGATCGCCGTCGGTCACGAAGTAGGCCTCTCCCGGGCGCCCGCGAATCGCGCCGAGCACGAGCCCCTCGACCGTGTTGTCGACATGGGTGGTGGCCGTCCGGTGGCGCCCGCCGCCGATCCAGGCGAAGCGCCCGGCCTCGACCGCCTCGACGATGCCCGGAAGCAGCGTCGTGTCGCCCGCTCCCCAAACGAAGCGCGGCCGCACGACTACGGTCTCGAGCTCGGGTCCGTTCGCCGCCAGCACCGCGCGCTCGGCGCGGGCCTTGGTGGCCGAGTAGAGCGCCTTCGAGTCCGGACGCAACGGTGCGGTCTCGTCGACTTCGACCAACGGATCCCCGGCGAGCAGCGCGGCCTCGGTGCCGCAGTGCACGAAGCGGCGCACGCCGGCGCGGGAGCACGCGGCCAGCGCGTTCTCGGTGCCGGCCACGTTGTCGCGCTCGAAGTCCTCGCGCGCACCCCACTGGCCGAGGTGGGCGGCGAGGTGGAAGGCCACGTCGCTTCCCTCCGCCCCGGCCGTCATAGCCTTCACATCCGTGAGGTCGCCGCGCACCTCCTCGGCTCCGAGCTCCCGCACGGTCGCCGCCGAGCGGTCGGATCGCGCCAGCGCGAGAACGGGCCAGCCGTCCGCGACGAGCCGGCGGATCAGCTTGCCGCCGATGAAGCCGGAGCCGCCCGTGACGAAGGCGGTGCCGCGCGCGCCGTTCATCTCGCGCACCGTATCGAGCGGCTGCGCGCTACGCCGGGCGTTCGACGCGCAGCTCGTGCGAGCGGCCCGCGACCCGTGCTCGCAGGCCACCTCGGCCACGAGCCCGCTCGCGCTCGCGCCGAAGCGTGCGCAGGTACGGGAAGAAGTCCACCTGGATCGTGTGCCGCTTCGAGGCCACGTAGCGCTTTCGCATCCGCCGGTCCTCGCGCTCGATCACCTTCCGCATCTCCCTCGCCGACGGCAGCGCCACGCTCCCCTCGAGCAGGTCCGCCACCCACTCGCACTGTGCCTCGGCGAGCGGCATGATCGCGCCGAGCGGCTGCAGGAGGCCGATGAAGTAGAGGCCGGGCCGGTCGGGGTGGACGACCCTCCGGTAGAGCGGCACGCGGTTGTCGCGCGTCGAGACGAGCTCCTCGGAGAGGAACGGGAACGTAATCTTGTAGCCGGTGCAGTAGACGATCCGGTCGATCTCCTCGACCGAGCCGTCGGCGAAGCGCACGCGGTCGCCCTCCAGCCGCTCGATGTTCGGCTTCGGCTTGACGCGGCCGTGCCCGATCCGCGCGAGCAGCTCCGCGGAGACGGTGGGGTGGGCCTCCATGAGCTTGTGGTCGGGCCTCGGAAGGCCGTAGTCCTCCATGTTCCCCTGCACCTGCTTGAGCATGAACGCGGACACCGCGCGCTGGAGCGCGAACGGCAGCCGCGTCGTGAAGTCGGTCGAGAGCTCGTCGGTCGGCTTCCCACCGATGTACTTCGGAATCACGTAAGCGCCGCGGCGCATCGCGATGAACGTCATCTTCGAGACGCGCGACGTCTCGCAGGCGATGTCGCAGGCGGAGTTGCCGATCCCCAGCACGAGCACGTTCCTGCCCTCGAACCCGTCCGGGGTCGAGTAGGCGTGCGCGTGGGTGGCCTCGCCCGCGAACTCGCCGGGGAACTCCGGCCAGCGTGGGTCCCAGTGGTGGCCGTTTGCGACGAGCACTGCGGCGTAACGGCCGGTGGCCCCGTCGTCGGTCGTCACGTCCCAGCCCTGTCCGGGGCCCTCCGGCGCCGGCTCCACGCGCGTCACCTCCGTGCGAAAGCGGATCCGGTCGCGAAAGCCGAAGTGGTCCACGTACGCGTCGAAGTAGCGCGCGATCTGGCTGTGGTGGGGGTAGTCGGGGTAGTCCTCAGGCATCGGGAAGGTGGAGTACGCCATCCGCCGTCGCGAAGTGTTGATGAACAGCGACCGGTAGGCCGCCGACACGCCGTTGTCGTTTCCGTAGCGCCAGTTGCCGCCCACCTCGGAGCCCTTCTCGAAGCAGTCGTACGGGACGCCGCGCGCGCTCAGCACCTGGCAAGCGGCGATGCCCGACGCCCCGGCCCCGATCACGCAGACCCTGGCGGCACTGTCCTTTCGCGGCTCGGACATTGGCTGGTCGGCCAGCTTAGTGACGACGCCCCTCCGACGCGCCTCCGTCACTGCCATGATCGTGAGGTCCGCCACGACGCTGTAGAGGTGGCCGAACGGCCCTGTCACGAGCCAGGCGAGCAGCCGCTCGGCCGGGCGGCGGCGGATGTCTGGACGGCTGACGGCCATCCCGCCCAAGGTATCGTCCGCGGCGCGATGGCGACCGCCGTGACCACCAAACGGACCGAGCTCGGGGACGCCCGCGTGCGGCTGGACGTCGAGGTCGGGCCGGACGTCGTGGAGCGTGAGCTCGAGACCGCGGCGCGGGAGCTCGGCCGCGACATGAAGCTCGCCGGCTTCCGCAAGGGCAAGGTGCCGCCGCCGGTCGTGATTCAACGCGTCGGTCGTGCGGCCGTGCTCGACGAGGCGGTGCGACGCGCTCTGCCGGCCTGGTACGAGCAGGCGGTGTCCGAGGCCGGCGTGGTGGCGGTGGGGGACCCCAAGCTGGCGCTCGAAGAGCTGCCGGAGAAGGGCTCGCCGCTCGGCTTCTCGGTCGAGGTCGCCGTTCGGCCGACCGCGCGGCTCGGCGACCTGGGGACGCTCGAGGTCGGCCGCCGCGAGCCCGCGGTGGCCGCTGAGGAGGTGGACGCCGAGGTCGATCGGCTGCGGGAATCGCTTGCCTCGCTCGAGACCGTTGACCGGGCCGCCGCCGAGGGCGACTTCGCGGTGCTCGACTTCGAGGGGCGCATCGACGGCGAGCCGTTTGAGGGCGGCGAGGCGCGCGGCTTCCTGCTCGAGCTCGGGTCGGGCCGGCTCGTCGAAGGCTTCGAGCGGCAGCTCGCCGGCGCGAGCGCGGGTGACGAGCGCGAGGTGCGCGTCACCTTCCCCGACGACTACCGCGCGGAGGCGCTGGCCGGCAGGGAGGCCACCTTCCAGGTGACGGTGAAGGAGGTCAAGGCGAAGCGGCTGCCCGGCGCCGACGACGGGCTGGCGGCCGAGGCGGGCGGCTTCGACACACTCGACGAGCTGCGCGCGGAAATCGAGTCGAGCCTCGCCGAGCGGGACGAACAAGCGATCGAGCACGAGTTCCGCGAGGCAGTCGTGGACGCGGCGGTGGTGCGGTCCGAAGTCGACATCCCGGATGAGCTCGTCCACGCCAAGGCGCACGACATGTGGTCGGAGACCGCCCGACGCCTTCGCTCGCAGGGCATCGAGCCGGCGCAGTACCTCCAGATGATCGGGAAGACCGAGGAGGAGATCGCGCACGAGGCCGAGGACGACGCCCGCACCGCGCTCGGCCGCGAGAGCGTGCTCGCCGCGGTCGTCGAGGCCGAGGGAATCGAGACCTCCGACGATGAGATCGTAGATGCGCTGAGAGCGGCGGCCGCCGCCCAGGGCGGGGAGAGCGCGCCGAGTGAGAAGCAGCTGCGGAGGTCGCTCGAGCGCGCGCGCAAGGATGGCCGCGACGAGATGCTGCGCGAGGACATCGCGATGCGCAAGGCGGTGGACTCTTTGGTCGAGCGGGCGACGCCGATACCCGCCGAGCGCGCGCAGGCGCGCGACAAGCTCTGGACGCCGGAGTCCGAGGCGCCCGACGGCGAGAAGCAGATCTGGACGCCGGGCTCGTGAGCGCCGCGCGTGCGCCGGCCGGGGTGCGAGGCTCGATCCGAGCGCGTGGGACCGCCGGGCCACCCCCGCTAGACTGGCCCGGGATCCGGCCCGAGGGCCTCGGACGCACGGTTCGCGCCGCCGCCGGGGTGAAGGAATCGGCGCGAGGAAGCGAAACAAAGCGAGAGCCATGAGCCCACTTGTCCCGATGGTCATCGAGCAGACGTCGCGCGGCGAGCGTTCGTTCGACATCTACTCAAGACTCCTCAACGAGCGCATCGTGTTCCTGGGGACGCCGGTGACCGAGGACATCGCGAACCTGATCGTCGCTCAGCTCCTGCACCTCGAGTCCGAGGACCCGGACAAGGACATCTCGATCTACGTCAACACGCCGGGCGGTTCCGTCTACGCGGGCCTTGCGATCTACGACACGATGCAGTTCATCCGTCCCGACGTCCAGACGATCTGCGTCGGCATCGCGATGTCGATGGGCGCCCTGCTCCTCGCCGGCGGCGCGGCCGGGAAGCGGATGGCGCTCCCGAACGCCAAGATCCTTATCCACCAGGTCTCCTCGGCCTTCCAGGGACAAGCGTCGGACATCGAGATCCACGCGCGCGAGATCATCGACGTGCGCACGCGGCTCGACAAGATCCTCGCCGACCACACCGGACAGGACCTCGAGAAGGTCGCGAACGACACCGAGCGCGACTACTTCATGAGCGCCGAGGAGGCGAAGGAGTACAACCTGATCGATCGGGTGATCTCCCAGCACTAGCGGGCGACGCCCGCTGGTGGGAGAGCCCGGCGCTCCTGGGGGAGGAGCCAGATGGCGCGGCCGACCGACTCGAACGAACAGCTTCTCTGCAGCTTCTGCGGCAAGTCGCAACGCCAGGTCAAGAAGCTGATCGCCGGACCTGGCGTTTACATCTGCGACGAGTGCATCGATCTCTGCAACGAGATCATCGACGAGGAGCTCACGACCCCGAGCACCTTCGACCTCGAGAATCTTCCGAAGCCGCGCGAGATCCACTCGGTGCTCCAGGAGTACGTCGTGGGGCAGGACCCCGCCAAGCGCACGCTGGCGGTGGCCGTCTACAACCACTACAAGCGCGTGCAGATGATGCAGGCGGAGGAGCAGCAGGAGCTCGAGCTTCAGAAGTCCAACATCCTGCTCCTCGGGCCCACGGGCTGCGGCAAGACGCTTCTCGCGCAGACGCTCGCGCGCATCCTCAACGTCCCGTTCGCGATTGCGGACGCCACCGCCCTCACGGAGGCGGGCTACGTCGGCGAGGACGTGGAGAACATCCTGCTGAAGCTCATCCAGGCCGCCGACTACGACGTGAAGAAGGCGGAGACCGGGATCATCTACATCGACGAAGTCGACAAGATCGCCCGCAAGGCCGACAACCCGTCGATCACGCGCGACGTGTCCGGCGAGGGCGTCCAGCAGGCGCTGCTGAAGATCCTCGAGGGCACGGTCGCCTCCGTCCCGCCGCAGGGCGGGCGCAAGCACCCGCACCAGGAGTTCCTGACGATCGACACGACCAACGTCCTGTTCATCTGCGGAGGGGCGTTCGCCGATCTCGAGAAGGTGATCGAACGGCGGATCGGCAATAAGGGCGTGGGCTTCGGCGCGGAGGTCCGCTCGAAGCACAACAAGGACACCGGAGACCTGTTCGAGCGCTGCCTTCCCGAGGACCTCGTGGAGTACGGCCTGATCCCGGAGTTCATCGGTCGCCTCCCCGTCGCGTCGGCGATCCACCAGCTCTCGCGCGACGACCTCGTGACGATCCTGACCGAGCCTCGCAACGCGCTGGTCAAGCAGTTCCAGCGCTTCTTCGAGTTCGACGGCATCGAGCTGGTGTTCGCCGACGAGTCGCTCGGGTCGGTGGCCGACAAGGCGCTGGAGCGCGAGACCGGCGCCCGCGGGCTGCGCTCGATCCTCGAGGAGACGTTGCTCGAGGTCCAGTTCGAGCTGCCCTCCCGGCGCGACGTCAAGAAGTGCGTGGTGACCAAGGAGACGATCGAGCGCGGCCTGAAACCGACGCTCGTCACCGAGGCCGCCGACGACGAGCCGGGCGAGGAGCAACTCGCCGAGGAGTCGGCGTAGCCACGAGATCTTGGTGCACCGCGGCGGCGCTCGCCGCTTGCGCTCTGTTCGCCGCCGGGTGCGGCGGCGGCGGCGCAGAGGAGAACATGGAGGGCGCGCGCGAGGCGGCCGAGGGCTACGTCCAAGCTCTTAAGGACGGGGACGGCGAGACCGCGTGCGAGCTCCTCACGAGGGGCGCCGTGGACGAGCTCGAGGACCGGACGCGCACCGACTGCGCCGACTCGCTCGGAGCGCTGTTCGGCGCCGTCGAGGGGGCGAGTGAGGACCTCGAGCGGTTGGAGGTGACGGATGTGAACGTGGCGGGGCGCGTGGCCACCGCGACGATCTCCGGCGGCCCCGGCGGAAGGGTCACGAAGGAGCTCGCCAAGGAGGGAGAGGAGTGGAGGCTGACGTCCCCGATCGGGGGTTAGTCAGGGCCGGCGCCGCTCCTCTTGCCGACGCAAGCGTCTGATCGCCTCGAGCTCCTCCACGTCGGCCAGGTCCTTTGGTCGCCCCGCCGCAAGCTTCATCTCGATCAGGTCCTCCAACGACGCGACCAGAACCGAGAACGCGCCGACGTCCAGCCGCTCGGCGCGTCCGCGCAGCTTCTCGAACGACGCAGCGCCACTCGGTCGGGCGAGGACGTCCAGCTTTCCGGCGTTGGTATCGAGCGTGAGGACATCGACGCGTCGCAGCGCGTCGGCGTCGGGAACGAACGGCACCTCGTCGTCGACTCCCGTCAACCGCGCTTCGAGCTCGACGAGCGCCTTGCCCAGAGCCTCGAGATTAGCGGCATCGGTGGCGAAGCAGATGTCGAGATCCTGGGTCAACCGCGGGGAGCCGAGCAGCGCCGCCGCGATCCCTCCGATGACGACGAAGTCGACCCCGCGAGCGGTAAGACGCTCGAGGATCGCCTCTACGTCGAGCTCAGGCCAGATGGCCACCGCCCGGCTTCGCCTTCTGCACCAGTCGTCGGATGTTGCGGTGGCTGGCGGTGAAGGTTGCGAGTCGTTGCGCCGGGGTCATTCGAAGGTGCGCCCTGATCTGGCCGAGATCGACCGCGGGAAGCGCCGGTTTCGCGGTCACCTCGAGTCGGTGGCCTGCCGCGTTGAGGGCTCGATCAAGCATGTCAACCGTCGGATTGGACCCCGGCCGCTCCAGACGGGCGATCGCCGACTGGGTCGTGCCGAGCTCGCGGGCCAGCGCGGTCTGGGTAAGACCCGCGGCGCGGCGGGCGTCGCGGATCAAGTTGGGGGCACGAGCCACGTAGTGAGTATAGCCGTTACGCGCTATAGCTCAAACGCATTGGCGATGCGCGCCTCGCCTGAGGACGCCTGCACAATGGCGTCTCCCGCCGGAGGGTCGGACATGAGGCGCCAAAGCGTCGCCCGCCGCACCGGAACCCGCGCCTGTACGGTCTGCCCAATGCGACGGATCGCCGACGGCCTTTGGCAGCTTCGCGGCTTTCCGCCGAACGCGATCAACGTCTATCTCATGGACGACGTGCTCGTGGACGCGGCCACGCGCTACGCCGAGCGGCGAATCCTGCGGGAGCTCCGCGGCCGGCGCGTGACGGCTCACGCGCTGACCCACGCGCATCCGGACCACCAGGGCGCGAGCCACGCGGTCTGCGAGGCGCTCGGCATCCCGCTCTGGTGCGGAGAGGCGGACGCCGACGCGGCCGAGCGCCCGCACCTGATCGGCGAGCGCCAGCCGGACCACTTCATGGCCCAGCTCTTCCACCGCACCTGCACCGGGCCGGGGCACCCGGTGGCGCGCCGGTTGGCGGAGGGCGACGAGGTCGGCGGCTTCACCGTGCTCGACGCGCCGGGGCACTCGGCCGGCCACGTCGCCTTCTGGCGCGAGTCCGACCGCGCGCTCGTGATCGGCGACGTCCTGAACAGCGCGGACGTCTTCACCGGGATCCCCGGCCTGCGCGAGCCGAAGCCCTACTTCACGCCCGACCCCGCGCGCAACCGCGAGTCGGCGCGCAGGCTCGCTGCGCTCGAACCGGCCGTCGTCTGCTTCGGGCATGGCCCACCGCTGCGTGACACGCGCCGGCTCGTGGACTTCGTCGCGACGCTTCCCCATTAGCACGAAACGAGCGGGCGGGCCCACCTAGACTGCCGCGAGTGGCATCGGAGGACCGCCTGAAGACGCTCGAGGAGCGGACGCGCTACTCGCCCGCCGATGCCGAGCCGCGCGTCTTTGCTCGCTGGGAGAAGGCCGGCATCTTCAGCCCCGACGCGGAGGGCCGGGACGGCGAGCCGTTCTCGATCGCGATCCCACCGCCGAACGTGACCGGCGCGCTCCACATGGGCCACGCGCTCAACGGCTCGATCCAGGACGTGCTGATCCGCCTCCGCCGCATGCAGGGCCGACGGACCAAGTGGATCTTCGGTACCGACCACGCCGGCATCGGGACCCAGGTGAAGGTCGAGCAGCAGCTTCGCGAGGAGGGCACGAGCCGCGACGAGATCGGGCGCGAGGCGTTCGTCGACCGAGTCTGGCGCTGGCGCGAGCGCTACGGCTCGACGATCGTCGAGCAGTACAAGCGCCTCGGCGCCTCGGCCGACTACCCCGATGAGCGCTTCACGATGGACGACGGGTACGCGCACGCCGTCGCGCACGTGTTCGTCCGCCTGTTCCAGAAGGGCCTCGTCTACCGCGACAACTACATGGTCAACTGGGACCCCGGGATGGGCTCGGCGATCTCAGACCTCGAGGTCGTGACGCGCGAGGTCGAGGACCGCCTCTACATGGTCGAGTATCCGCTCGCGTCGGGATCGGGGTCCGTGACGGTCGCCACGGTGCGGCCCGAGACGATGCTGGCCGACACCGCGATCGCGGTGAACCCGAGCGACCAGCGCTACACGCGCCTGGTCGGGGAGCGGGCGGTCCTGCCGCTCGTCGGGCGGCGGCTGCCGATCATCGCCGACGACTACGTGGACCCCGAGTTCGGCACCGGCGCGCTGAAGATCACGCCGGGGCACGACCCGAACGACTTCGAGATCGGCCGCAGGCACGGACTCGACGAGGTCTCGGCGATCGGCGAGGACGGGCGCATGACCGAGGCCGCGGGTGAGCGCTTCGCGGGCCTCGCGGTGGCCGACGCGCGCGAGGCCGTGGTCGCGGCGCTGCGTGAGCAGAGCCTGATCTCCGAGACTCGCCCCTACGTCCACGAGGTGCCGCACTCGCACCGCTCGGGGATGCCGATCGAGCCGCTGATCTCGCTCCAGTGGTTCTGCGACATGAAGCAGCTCGCCGGGCCGGCGATCGAATGCGTGCGCGACGGGCGCGTTCGCTTTCACCCCGAGAACCCGCACGCGCGCGTGTACCTCGACTGGCTGGACGCGATACGGCCATGGTGCGTGTCGCGGCAGCTCTGGTGGGGTCATCAGCTGCCGGTGTGGTACTGCGACGGCTGCCAGGAGACCTACGTCGCCGAGCGTCCGCCCGAGCGGTGCGGCGCCTGCGACGGCGAGCTTCGCCGCGACCCCGATGTCCTCGACACCTGGTTCTCGTCGGCGCTGTGGCCGTTCGCCACGCTCGGCTGGCCCGAGCGCACCGAGGCGCTGGAAGCGTTCTACCCGACGCAGGTGCTCTCGACCGCGCGCGACATCATCTTCCTCTGGGTCGCCCGGATGGTGATGATGGGGATCGAGTTCACGGGCGAGCCGCCCTTCGCCGACGTGTCGATCCACTCGGTGATCCAGTCGCCGGAGGGGAGGCGCATGTCGAAGTCGCTGGGCACCGGCATCGACCCGCTCGAGGAGATCGAGGTGCACGGAGCGGACGCCCTCCGCTTCGGCTTGCTGGCGATGTCGTCCTCGCAGGACGTCAAGTACTCCGAGGAGAAGGTGCGCCAGGGCCGCGATCTCGCTAACAAGCTCTGGAACGCCTCGCGACTGATCCTCCTGCGCGTGGACGCGGTGGAGCCGCGGCCGCTTCCCGAGACGGTCGCGGACCGCTGGATCGTCTCCCGCCTCGATCGGCTGACGAGTGAGGTCACGGCCCGCATCGACCGCTACGAGCTCGCGCACGCTGCTCTGGAGCTCTACGACGCGTTCTGGGGCGAGCTCTGCGACTGGTACCTCGAGCTGGTCAAGCCGCGCCTGTACGACGAGGCGTTGGACCGCTCGCGGCTGTCGGCCACCCTGCTGTGGGTGCTCGAGCGGACGCTGGTCCTGCTCCATCCGATCATGCCGTTCGTGACCGAGGAGATCTGGTCGCACCTCCCCACCGCGAGAGCGCGGACGCCGCTCCTCGCCGCCGCGCCCTGGCCCGACGCGTCTGACGAGCTCGGCGATCCCGAAGCGGAGGCGACCGTCGGCCGCGCGGTCGAGGCGATCACCGCGCTGCGCCGCTACCGAGACGACGTGCAGGCACCCGCCGGTGCGCGCCTGCCGGCGCGCCTGGTCGCGGAGGGCTACGACGAGCTGCGCGACAGCGTCGCGCGCCTGGCCCGCTTCCAGTTTGCGGAGGCCGGGGCGAATGGGGACGTCGTGGCGTCCGTCGGCGTGCCCGGCGGCGTCGTGCAGGTGCTCGCCTCCGACGCGATCGACGCGGAGGGCGCCGAGCGCCGGCAGGCTGGGCGGCGGGCGACGCTCGAGGATGAGATCGCGCGCGCCGAGGGCAAGCTCGCCAACGAGCGGTTCGTGGAGCGTGCTCCGGCCGATGTCGTGGACCGCGAGCGCGCGAAGCTCGCCGGCTTCAGGCGTGAGCTCGACGGCCTCGGCTGAGGCCGTGAACTACCACGAGGCTGAGACCTACCTGCTCGACCTCGAGCTGTTCGGCATGCGCTTCGGGCTCGACCGCATGCACCGCCTGATGACGGCGCTCGGGATGCCCCAGCGGCGCTTCGCAAGCGTGCATGTCGTGGGGTCGAACGGAAAGTCGTCCACGGTCCGGATGCTCGCGGCGATCCTCGAGCGCCACGGCCTGCGGACCGGCAGCTATACGTCGCCCCACCTGCGCTCCTTCTGCGAGCGGATCGAGGTCGGAGGCCGCGCGATCGGCGGCGCGGACCTGGGAGCGGCGGTCGCGCGCGCCGCACACGCGGCCGACCTCGTGAACCGCACCGTCGACCCCGGTGACGAGGTCACCCAGTTCGAAGCACTTACCGCCGCCGCCTACCACGAGCTGGCGCGGCGCGGCGTCGAGGTGGCGGTCGTCGAGGCCGGGCTCGGCGGTCGCTACGACGCCACCAACGTCATTCCGTCGAAGGTCCAGGTCCTGACGAGCGTTGCGCTCGAGCACACGCGCTGGCTCGGACCGACCCTGACCGACATCGCCGAGGAGAAGCTCGCGGTCGTCCGCGACAACGGCCACCTCGTGACGCCGCCGCTTGCGGACGAGGTCGAGGCGGTGGCGCGCCGGGTGGCCACCGAGCGCGGGGCCGGCCGCAGCGTGGCGCCGCAGGACCCCGGCGTCGCCCTCAGCGTCGCGGGCGCCATGCAGCGGCGCAACTTCGCGCTGGCCAGGGCCGCCGCTGTGGCTTTCCTGGAGCGCCCGCTCGACCGCGGCGCCGTCCGGCGGGCGGGCGCCGAGCTCGAGCTGCCCGGGCGCGTGGAGGTGGTCTCGCGGCGGCCGCTCGTGATCCACGACGGGGCGCACAATCCAGCCGGAGCCGCCGCGCTGGCCGAGGCGCTCCCGGAGGTGACCGGCGGGCGCCCGCTGGTCGGGGTCTTCGCGGTGCTCGACGACAAGGACGCGGCGGGCATCCTCGCGGAGCTGCTTCCACTATGCCGCACGGCCGTGCTCACCCGCTGCCGACACCCGCGCTCGTTGCCTCCGGGGACGCTGGCCTCGTTCGCGGAGCGCGGGGAGTGGACGGCAGCGGAGACCGCGTCCGACGCCCACCGGGCGCTGAGACGCGCGCGGGAGCTCGCGGGGGCGGAGGGCGCGATCCTCGTCTCGGGCTCGCTCCACCTGATCGCCGACCTCGTCAGCGGGCCTGGCGCCGAGCGGGCATCCACGATATGACTCAGCCCATGCTCTCGGCGAG
>JBPCPH010000117.1:0-5253 GCA_050999415.1 Thermoleophilaceae bacterium | reverse complement strand
GTCGTTCTCGTGGTGATCGAGCGGCAGCACGGGCAGGTCGGTGGCCTGCCCGACCAGGACTGGTCGCTGCGCGTCACCCAGGTTTATCGCCGCTACGGCTCAGACTGGCATGTGGTGCATCGCCACGCCGACCCGCTCGTCCATGCCATCGACCTGGAGCAGGCGGCCGCGCTCGCCCGCGGCTGACCCGCTCTTCCAGTCGACCCTGCTTCTGCGCTCAACGGGTCGTCCCGGAAGCCGAACCCCTTGCGTCCTGCAAGAACCGCCCGCCGTGCAGGGCCTTCCGAAATGGAGTTAGCGGGACAACTCTCGAACCATCGACTGCTGCTTGAGCTTCGGGTGCTGCTCGGTCTGGAGCGGTAACGGCTCAGCCGCTACTCGGTGGTGCGGTCGCGGTGCTTGCACCCCGGCCAGCAGCAGGGCCGGCGCTGGCCATCCTCCAGCTCCTCCTGGGTCCGGCGAATGCGGCGTTCTCGGGTCGTCCGCTGCTTGGCATCCTCGACCCAGCAGATGAACTCGTTGCGCGCCAAGGGCGTGATGTCCTTCCAGGCATCGAGTGCCGTGGTGTCGGCGATCAGCGCCTCGCGCAGGTCTGCGGGTAGCGTGTGCACCACCCCACCAGGTACTCGCTGGGTGCTCACAGGGCAACGGTAGCGGGCCGGAGGCGAGCCCACTTCACCATCGTCTACGCGTACCGGGTCATGCGGCCCGGGCTCCTATCGCGCCTGGGCGCCTCACCGCGGGAAGCTCCCCGGTCGCCTCATCGAGCCGCTCCACCAGTGCCGCGCAGATCCGCCGGGCCCCGGCGACGCTGCGGAGGTCGACGTGCTCCGGCAGGTCGCTGGGGCGGTGATAGTGAGGGTAGAGGCCGTCGCCCGCCACGGAACCCATGAGCACGGTCGGGATGCCCGCCCACCGGGCGGCGAGGCCGTCGCTGGGAGTCAGAAACGGCGGCGCCATCCTGAGCGGCACGCCGACGCGCGCCGCCGCTGCCAGGACCGCATCCAGATCCTGGCGGCGGCTGCGGAAGCGACGCAGAACGCCCTCGCTCTCGCGCAGGACGAGGTTCTCCCAGCCGATCTGATCGAGGCAGACGACGAGCGTCCGCGCCGGATCCAGCTCGGCTCGGTGCCGTCGCAGGAAGGCGTCCATCCCCTCCACCATGGTCTCCTCGGAACCCGTCGAGACGAGCAGGACGCGCAGCGACCGCGGAGGCCGCCGGGCGAGATCGTGGGCCAGCCCGAGCACGGCGGCGACGCCAGACGCGTTGTCGTTGCCGCCCGGAACCGGCTTGCGGCGGGAGATGTCGGCGAAGAGCCCGACCACGAGCGCGCACAGCGCCACTCCGACGCGCTTGAGCCGGCGGCGGCCCGTGGCCACTCCCGCCAGTACGGTGAGGGGGGCATGGATCAACGTCGCGACGACGGGGAGCGGCTTGCCCTTCAGGATTGGGGCGGGCGGCGCGGAGGCGAGGGCCCCAAACAGGGCTCCCCAGGGGCGAGCGACGTCGTGGTGAGAGACGAAGACCACCGTCCGGCACGCGCTCGGATCCCCGAGCTCCGCGACGACGTTGTAGGTCCGCCGCCGGGCCAGGCTCCGACGGAGAAGCCGCCGCCGGCCTTCCAGCTCGTCGACGATCGCCGCGGTCGCCATCGCGGCCGCGAGGCCGCCAACGCCGCGCCGGCGCACGAGTCCGGCGGCGAGTGCGACCGCGCTGGGAAGCACGAACGGCAGGTGGGTTCCGTGTGCGCGCTCGACCTCGATGCGGGCCTCGATCCCCGCGCTCTGCAGCTCGCTGAGGACCCATTCGGCGGCGCGGCGCTCTCCCTCCGACGCGGACGGCCGCTCGATGGCGGCCAGTCCGCGGATCCAGACACCCAGCTCGTCGGCCATAGGCGCTAGATACCAGAATCGCTGCGAATCGAACGCGACCCGCGGCTATCGCCGCATTTTCAGGCACTGCCTGAAAATGGAGCGCGATCTCCGGCGATCTACGTCGGTTCCCTGCGGAGCAGAACCCGCGAACGTGCAGGGATTTCCGAGAATGGAGCTAGTCGGACTCGAACCGACGACCTCCTGGGTGCGATCCAGGCGCTCTTCCAGCTGAGCTATAGCCCCGCGAGGCGGCCGTTCTGCGAGCGCGCCGTCGGGGCGATTCTATCGCCGGCCGGTCTGCGGTTAGCCTTCCCGGGCACCCTGAGCTTTACCAAACGTCTATGAGCTTTCGTGGCCGGATGCTGCTGTTCTTCGTGATCGTCGTCGTGATTCCGATGGTCGCGGTCGGCATCGTGCTCTGGAGCCTGATCGCCGAGAGCGAGATCGGGCGGGCGGACGCCGAGCTCGCCGGGGCATTGAACGTCGCGACCGCGGTCTACGAACAGGCACGCGAGGACGCGGTCGACGAACTGCGGGAGGTGTCGAGCGCCGACCAGCTCGAGCGCGCCGCCGTCAAGGGTGATCGCCAGAAGCTGGCTCGGGCCGCCGCGCGCCTGGCGCGCCGCGACGACGCGGTCGAATCGATCGTGCTGTACGACCGCGAGGGCAAGGAGATCGCGGTGGTCGGCACCCCCGAGGCGCTCGCGTTCGCGACCGCAGTGCAGCGGGCGCCGGGCGGCCGGCGGATCGGCCGGATCGGCGTGTCCACGACGCACGCACGCGAGTACGTGCAGGAGGCGTCCGAGCGCGCGGGTGTGGAGGCTCGCGTGGTGCGAGAGGGAGAACATCTCGCCGGCACGCTGCCGGAGGCAGCCGGCGCCGACCCGCTCGCGACCTCGATCGGGTCGGGCGAGGCGGAGTTCCGCGGTCGCTACGCGGGACTCCAGGACGCGGTCGGGGCGCCGGCTCACGTCGGCCTGTTCCAGGACGCGGACCGCATCGCTGCTTCGATCGCCGACGGCAGGTGGCTCGTGTTCACGATCCTGCTCGCCTTCTTCGTCCTCGCCTTGGCTCTGTCGGTCCTCGTCGTGCGTTCACTGGGGGGCCAGGTCGGTCGTCTGCTCGGCGCAGCGCGCCGGGTGGGAGGCGGGGACTTCACCGCCCGGGTGCCGGCCGACGGCCGCGACGAGTTCGCCGCGCTCGCGCGTGAGTTCAACCTCATGTCTGAGCGGTTGAGGCAGAACGTGGACGAGCTGGAACGGCGGCGGCGGGAACGCGAGCAGGCGATCAGGCGCGTCGGCGAGGCGTTCGCGAGCGGTCTCGATCGCGGCGGGATCGCGCGTCTGGCGGCTCGGTCCGCCGTCGAGGCCTGCTCCGCGGACGCCGGCCGGACCATCGCCGCGGATCGGTCCGACGGCAAGCCCACGAGCGTCGGGACCGACGACCGCAGGATCGCCAGGGCGCTCAGCGCGGCCGAGCGAGCGGCACGGGAGTCGCCGGACGAGCCCGCCGCCGTCGACCGTGGCGGCGTGCACGCGCTCGCCGCCGCGCTGCGCGGCGCGCCCGAGGCCGACGGCCGCCGCCGAATGCTCGGCTCCCTGGCGATCGCGCGCGGCGAGACTCCATTCGATGGAGCGGAGCGGGAGCTGTTCGCCTACCTGGCCGCTCAGGCCTCGGTCTCGCTCGACAACGCCGGCCTGCACGAGGCGACCCGGGAGCAGGCCGTGACTGACCCGCTCACTGGCCTCTACAACCGTCGCTACTTCGATGCCGCTCTCGACGGGGAGATCGGACGCTCACGGCGCTTCGGAGGCGACGTGGGGCTCGTGATGCTCGATCTCGACGGCTTCAAGCCGGTCAACGACGAGCACGGTCACGCGGAGGGAGACCGCGTCCTCTCGGAGGTCGCCGCGCTGCTGCGCACGCTCACCCGCGACGTCGATCAGCTCGCGCGCTACGGCGGAGACGAGATCGCGGTCATCCTTCCCGAGACCGACCTCGACGGGGCGGAGCTTCTCGCGGAGCGAGTTCGAGAGGGCGTCGAGGGCCTGAACCTGCGCCCGCCCGGGGCCGGTGCGCCGCTCCCCATAACAGCGAGCATCGGCATCGCCGCGCTCCCCGAGAGCGCGAAGGATCGCCGGGCGCTACTGCGTGCGGCGGACGGCGCTCTCTACCGGGCGAAGCGTGGCGGCGGCAACCGCGTCATGCGCGCCGATTCCACCGTGGTGTCGCGCTAGGCTTCCGGCCCGTGGGTGTTCTCGACGACGCCATCCGCGAGCACCTCGCGCTGCAACGCCGCCACGGCGTGACCGAGGCGGAGCTGAAGCGTCAGGAGACGGAGGCGCTCGGCCCCGCCCGGCGCGAGCCGTCGCCGCGCGCGGCCGCCGAGGAGTCCGCCTCGCCGCCGGCCGCGCCGCCCGACGCGGACATTGCCTCAAAGGGTCGCGAGCCCGATGCGGGCGCCCTCGCGGGGGATCGGCCGCCGGCCGACGATCGGCTAGCGGACGAGGTCGCGGCGGACGAGGTCTTTCAGGAGTTCGGAGAGGAGCCGCTCGGCGTGCCCGGCGAGGAGGCGACCCGAATCAGCGGCCGCGCCACGCTCGATGACGAGCGGATCCTCGACGAGGATGAGCTCGCGGAGGAGGAGCTCGCCGACGAGCTCGCCGGACGCGAGGGCGGTCTCGAGGACGCCGAAGGGCTCACCGCGCCGCAGCTCGCCGACGCCTCAGGAACGGAGTCTCCGACCGAGGAGCACGCGACCGCGTTCAGCCCGCCCCCGGCGGCCGGCACGAATGAGTTCGCCAGCTCTGGGGACGAGCTCGAGAAGGTGGAGCTCGCGGAGGACGAAGCGCCCCTCGAGGAGGAGCCGCTCGCGGAGGACCGGACGCTCGACGACGCGGCCGCGCTCGAGGACGAAGAGGAGCTGCTCGAAGAGGAAACCGAGCTGGCGGAGGCGGACGAGCCCCTCCCTGAGGGGGAGGAGCCCGCGGAAGCGGCGGATGCCGACGAGGACGAGGACGTGCTGGAGGACACTCCCGAGTTCCTCCAGGAGACGCCCGAGCACGAGCGGCTCTGGTTCGAGCAGAAGCCGCCGCGCGACTTCGACCTCGACCGCTAGCCCGGCGCTCGGACCCCCGGCGGCTGCGGTCGCGTAGGGCGCCTAGCTGATGTACCCGCGCGTCCGCGCGGCGTCGGCGACGCGCTCGATACCGACCTCATAGGCCGCCAGCCGGAACGGCACCTCGTCCTTCTCGGCGCGCGCGGCCACCTCGCGGTAGGCGCGCCGCATGATCCGCCCGAGCTTCTCGTTGACCTCGCGCTCCTCCCAGCGGAAGTGCTGGAGGTTCTGCGCCCACTCGAAGTACGAGACCACCACGC
>JBPCPH010000055.1:0-2915 GCA_050999415.1 Thermoleophilaceae bacterium | reverse complement strand
TTCAGCGACGACCCGCGCGGGGGCGAGGAGGTGTCCGAGCAGCAGGGCGAGACCCAGCCCTCCCGGTCGGACGATGATTCTCCCTCGTCCGCCGACGAGGACGACCAGCAGGGCGAGACCGGCCGCGACGACGGCGGCCAGGCGAGCGGCAACCCGGCGAACGCCGGCTAGCCGTCGGGAAGCCCGCGCGGCTCGCCGCGGGTGTACATCGCTTCTCGAAACTGGTCACCAAGCAAGTCTTTCCGGATGACCACTTTCGAAAAGAAACATGCCGCCGCGGCGAGTGGCGCGCGCCAGGCGGGCAGCGTGTTTGAGTCCGCAGCCGAGCAGGTACAGGCAGACCATGGAGATCCCAGCACCACCGGCGCCTCAGCCCGGCCCGCCCGCGCCCGCCCCGCCCGGACCGGGGCCCGGCCCGCCGCAACCGCCGGTGCCGGATCCCGGACCGCCGGTGCCCCCCTCGCCGGACCCGGGGCCGCCGAATCCCCCGGGGCCGGACCCCGGCGGGCCTGAGCCCGAGCCGGGACCGCCGTCGCCGCCGGCTCCGGATCAGCCGGCGATCAGCGCCTAGAGACCGCTGACGCCGTGTAGCGCGCCGTCGGCCCTAGCGCGCTGTGCTAGCCGAAAGCACGCCCGGAAAGGTAAAACCCTGAATCCCGGCCAGGCTTTGCTAGTTTGTCCGCCTCGACCTCGAGACGAGCGGGGAGAGCCCGCGGGGGCAGCGGACGATGAGCAAGTTCGAGCTGGTCAAGCAGGAGAAGGACGGCCTCGACGTCTACGACGCGCTGATGCGCGCGGCGAGCGACGGCTTCGAGACGCTGGACGAGGACGACGTCGCCCGGCTGAAGTGGTACGGGCTCTACCAGCACAACGCCGACGATGGGCACATGATGCTTCGCGTCAAGGTGATCCAGGGCGTGCTCACCGGAGAGCAGGCCGACCTGTTCGCCGACATCGCCGACGAGTACGCGCGCGGGTTCCTCGACTGCACTACGCGCCAGTGCGTCCAGATGCACTGGATTCGGGTCGAGGACGTGCCCGACGTCTTCGCGCGCATGCAGGCGGCGGGGCTCACATCGGTGGGCGCGTGCGGTGACATCACGCGCAACGTCGTGGGCTGCACGCTCGCCGGCATCGCCCATACCCAGGTCGCCGACGGCCTGCGGGTCGCCGACGACATCCACCACCGGTTCCTCGGCAATCGCGCCTACTCGAACCTGCCGCGCAAGTACAAGGTCTCGGTCACCGGCTGCGCGGAGGACTGCGCGCGCGGGCTGATCAACGACGTGGCGCTGTCCGGCGCGATCGCCGACGACGGCACCCATGGCTTCAACGTCCGCGTCGGCGGCGGGCTGTCCTCGCACCCCCGCTTCGCGCGCTGGATCGACGTCTTCGTCTCAGAGGACGAGGCGACCGACGTGGTCGAGCAGATCACAGCGATCTTCCGCGACTCCGACGAGAACCGGCAGAAGCGCGGCAAGGCGCGGCTCAAGTTCCTGCTCGACCGGGTCGGGCCCGACGAGTTCCGCGACGAGCTCGAGCGGCGCTGCGGCTCGGAGCTGCGGCGCGGTGTCAAGTCGGCTCCTTCATTGCGCGGCCACGATCACATCGGCGTCACCCCGCAGGCCGACGGAAAGCACTCCGCGGTGGGGCTCTGCGTGCCGGTCGGCCGCATCAGCGCCGAGCGGTTCCGCGAGGCCGTCCGGCTCGCGCGCGAGTACGGGGCGCGCGACGGCGAGGTCCGGCTCACCCACCAGCAGAACGTCCTGATCCCGTGGGTGCCGAACGAGCGCGTGGAGGCGCTGCTGCGCGAGCCCCTCCTCGACGACCTTCCCGCCCAGCCCTCGCTGTTCACCCGCGGCCTTCAGACCTGCACGGGCAAGGAGTTCTGCGGGCTGGCGAAGGTCTACACGAAGGAGCGCGCCGCCGAGATCGCCCGCTTCCTCGACTCGAACGTGACGGTGAACGGCCACGGCGAGGACCTGCGCATTCACTTCGCCGGCTGCTCGTCCTCGTGCGCTCAGCATCAGATCGCCGACATTGGGATCGAGGGCGTCCTCAAGCGCGTGGACGGCGAGATGATCGAGGCGATGGACATCCGGATCGGCGGCCATCTCGGCCCCGATCCGCACTTCGGCGACGTGGTGGTCCGCAAGATCCCCCACTGGGACCTCAACGAGACGCTGCTGACGATCCTGCGCCTCTACGAGGAGTCGCACAACGAGGGGGAGACGTTCGCCGAGCTCGCGGCCCGAACCGAGCCCGAGTGGTGGACGGAGCGGCTCGCCGCGGACGCCGAGGCCGCCGCCGCGGTGGGCGCGTGAGCGGCGTGCCGGCGGGAGGCGCGCGGTGAGCCCAGCGGCGGGCGCCGCCGCTCTGGCCGAGGTCCCGCCCGACCTCGAGTCCGCTTCGCCCGAGGACGTCCTCGCGCACGCGGTCGAGCGGTTTCACCCCCGCCTGTACGTGGCCGCGTCGTTTCAGAAGGAGACCGCGGTGGTGATGGACATGATCCTGCGGATCGAGCCGGAGGCGCGCTTCTTCACGCTCGACACCGGCGTGCTCTTCCCCGAGACCTACGCCGCTTGGCGCGAGAGCGAGCAGCGCTACGGCGTGCACGTCGACGTCTACCAGGGCATGAGCCTCGCGCGGCAGACGGCGATCGAGGGCGACGAGCTGTGGGAGCGCGACCCCGACCGCTGCTGCTCGATTCGCAAGGTCTCGCCGCTGATGGAGGCGCTCGCCGGGGTGGACGCATGGGTCACCGGGCTGCGCCGGGAGCAGTCGCCGACGCGTTCGGACGCGCCGAAGCTCCACTGGGACGAGCGCCACTCGATGTGGAAGGCCAACCCGCTCGCCGACTGGTCCGAGCGCGACGTCTGGGACTACGTGTCGGCGCACGACCTCCCCTACAACGA
>JBPCPH010000030.1:0-2543 GCA_050999415.1 Thermoleophilaceae bacterium | reverse complement strand
CGTCCGACTGCGCCTCCTCGGGTGGCGCGGCGGTCGAGCCGTCGTCACCTCCGGAGGCGAGCACGGCGACGAGGACCCCGGCAACGACGAGGACGGCCGTGGCCGCGGCCAGACACCGCGGCCAGCTCGACCCGGCCGGCCGGGTCGAGGGCGAGCCGGCTCCGCCGTAGGAACTGGTGGCAGGCGGGGCAGGCGGCCGAGGTGGTGCCGGCTCCGGGGCGTGCTCCTCGGTGGTCGCCGGCCAGGGGTCCGGAACGGGCGCCGTCGCGAGGCTCGCCTCGACGCGCTCTACGAGCTCGCCGGCCGACGCCGGCCGCGCGGCCGGATCTCGCGCCATCGCCGTTCGCAGCGCCTCGGCCAGGGCGGGCGGCGCCTCGGGCCACGCCTCCCGGACGTCGGGCGGCGGCTCGGTGGCCACGTGGTGGGCCATCTCGAGCAGGCTCCGCCCGCGGCGCGCCCGGCGACCGCTCAGCACCTCGAAGGCCACGGCGGCGAGCGAGTAGACATCGGCGGAGGGCCCGAAGTTGCGCCCGCCCTCGAGCTGCTCCGGCGCCATGTAGGAGGGGGTGCCGAGGATCGAGCCTTCACCGGTGATCTCGCTCGTGTCGGCGGCCAGCGCGATGCCAAGGTCCACGACCTTCACGCGGCCGTCGGCGCCAAGCAGCACGTTCGCCGGCTTGACGTCGCAGTGCACCACCCCGTGCGAGTGAGCGTCGTCCAGGGCGGCCGCCACGCTGCCCAGCACCCTGAGCGCGTCGGCTCGATCGAGCGGGCCGCGGCGCAGCGCGTCGGCGAGCGTCTCGCCCTCGACGTACTCCATGACCACGATCACGCCGTCGGGGGCGGTCGTGATGTCGTAGACCGACACCAGGCTCGGGTGGTTGAGCGAGGCGCCGAGTCGCGCCTCGCGCTCGAAGCGCCGCGCGGCATCGCCGGGGCTGTGCGCGTGCAGGCGCTTGACGGCCACCTGGCGGCCGAGCTTCTCGTCCTCGGCCAGGAACACCGTGGCCACCCCGCCCGCGCCGAGCCGGCGGAGGATGCGGTAGCGATCCGCGAGCAGGTTCTCAGAAGACGACGCCACCTCCGAAAGGTTGCCCGCCGCGACGGCCACGGAAACGCCCGCGCGGCGGCCGAGATAGCCTGCCCACGTGGACTTCGCACCGTCGCCGGAGATCGAGGCGCTGCGCGAGCGCGTCCAGGTGTTCATCGCGGAGCACGTCGACCCGGTCGAGGACGAGGCGCTCGCCGCGCTCGACGACGAGGTCGCGCCCGGCGTGCCCTACCCGCGCGTGCTGGTGGAGCTGCGTGAGCGCGCGAAGGGCGAGGGGCTGTGGAACCTCTTCCTCCCCGACGCCGAGCACGGGCCGGGGCTCTCGAACCTCGACTACGGCCTGCTCTGCGAGGACATGGGGCGCAACCTCGTGGCGCCGCTCGTCTTCAACTGCTCGGCGCCCGACACCGGCAACATGGAGATCCTCGCCGAGCACGCCACCGAGGAGCAGCGCGACCGCTGGCTGCGGCCGCTGCTCGAGGGCGAGATCCGCAGCTGCTTCTCGATGACCGAGCCCGACACCGCCGGCTCCGATCCGACCGGGCTCGAGTCGCTCGCCGTGCTCGATGGCGACGAGTGGGTGATCGACGGGCACAAGTGGTACACGTCCGGCGCGAACGGCGCCGCGGTGGCGATCGCGATGGTCGTGACCGAGCCGGACGCGCCGCCGCACAAGCGGGCGAGCATGATCCTCGTGCCCACCGACGCGCCGGGCTTCAACGCGGTCAGGCCGGTGTCGGTGATGGGCCACGACGGCGGGCCGGGTCACTGGGAGGTGCGCTACGAGGGATGCCGCGTGCCCGCCGACAGCCTGCTCGGCGAGCGCGGGCAGGGCTTCGTGATCGCCCAGGACCGACTCGGCCCCGGGCGCATCCACCACTGCATGCGCGCGATCGGCGGCGCCGAGCGCGCCTTCGAGATGATGTGCAGGCGGGCGATCGATCGGACCGCCTTCGGCGGGCCGTTAGGCGAGAAGCAGTTCGTCCAAGACTTCATCGCCCGGTCGCGGATCGAGATCGACGGTGCGCGGCTGATGGTGATGCACGCGGCCTGGAAGATGGACACCGCCGGAAAGCGCGCCGCCCGCCAGGAGATCTCGATGATCAAGGTCGTGGCGGCGAACGTGTTCATGGACGTGCTCGACCGCGCGATCCAGGTCCACGGCGCGCTCGGTGTCTCGGACGACACGCCGCTTGCGCTGATGTGGCGCCAGGGGCGCTGGCTGCGACTCGCCGACGGCCCCGACGAGGTGCACAAGATGGTCATCGCCCTGCGCGAGCTCAAGCGCGCCGCCTACGAGGACGCGCCGGACGGGGACGGCGCGAAGCCGCGCGAGCGCGAGACCGCACCGGCCTGAGCCCGCCGTGATCGACGCCACGCTCGCGCGCACCGACCTCGACCTGAGCGACGAGCAGCGCGACTTCGCGGGCGCGGTGCGCGACTTCTGCGACCGCGAGCTGGCCGGCGACCGGTTGCGTGAGCTCACCGACGG
>JBPCPH010000073.1:0-3377 GCA_050999415.1 Thermoleophilaceae bacterium | reverse complement strand
CCGCAGTTTCGGCGCAAGCTCGAGGCGGTCGGCTACGGCGTCTTCATCCCGGTCTTCTTCGTGGCAACCGGGATCAACTTCGACCTCGAGGCGCTCACGGCGAGTGCGTCGAACCTCGCGATGGTGCCGATCTTCCTGGCGGCCCTGGTGCTGGTGCGCGGGCTTCCGGCGATCGTCTACCGGCGCTTCGTGGGCAATCGAAAGGCCGTGATCGCCGGCGTCTTCCAATCGACCTCGCTGCCGTTCATCGTCGCCGCGACGGCAATCGGGATCGAGCTCGGGCTGATCGGCGCCGCCGAGAGCGCTGCGCTGATCGGGGCAGGACTGCTCTCGGTGCTGATCTTCCCGCTGCTGGGGCTGACGCTGCTGCGCGGAACGACCGGAGGCACCGAGCCGGCGCCCGAGGGCGGGCCGGCGGGGCGCGAGGCGGGTGCTGCCCCAGGCGGGCTCGCGATGGGTCCGCGCGAAGACGTGCCGGCTGCCTCCCGGTAGCGCCAGACGTGGCGCTCGCCAGTCAGCTCAGCCACACCTATGCGGCCGCCGGCAGCTTCGCTCCCAGCTCCTCGAGCCCGAAAAGGAAGATCTCCGAGAACGTCGGGAACGGCTGAATCGTGTCCTGCATGACCTCGAGCGGCACCCGCGCGCGGATCGCGAGCGTGGCCTGCTGAAGCCACTCGCCGGCCTCGGGGCCGAGCGCGTAGGCGCCGGTGAGGCGCTCCCCGTCGGAGACCAGCGTCAAAAAGCCTGGGCTGTCCGCGTACGCGCGCGAGTAGGTGGCGGCGCGCGGCACGCCGGACACCGGCACGGTGGCGGTGAGCGCCCCGTCCGACTCGCCGACGGCGGCCGCCTGCGGATCGGTGAATACCACGCGCGGCACGGCGTCGTAGTTCGCCTCGCGCACATTCCCGAGGATGTTCGCGGCGGCGACCCGGCCCTGGTACTTGCCGACGTAGGTCAGCGGCCAGATCCCCGTCACGTCGCCGATCGCCCAGACGCCGTCGCCCGCCGACATCCGCGAATCGACCTCGATCCCACGTCCACCGGGCTCGATGCCGACGGTCTCGAGCCCGATGTCGGCCGACCGCGGGCGGCGTCCGGTCGCGACGAGCAGCTTGTCGCTGCGCAGCTCCTTGCCATCGGGGAAGGCGAGCACGTAGTCCTCACCCTCGCGTCGCGCCTTCGAAGCGTGCTGGCCGAAGTGGAGCTCAATCCCCTCGGCGGTGAGGGCCGCCCCGAGCGCGTCGCCCAACGGCTTCGGCTCGCGCGCGAGCACGTGATCCATTCCCTCGACGAGCGCCACCGAGGCGCCCATGCGGCTCACCGCCTGGGCCATCTCGACGCCAACGGGCCCGCCGCCGAGCACCAGCAGCCGGTCGGGCACCCGCTTCAGCCCAGTCGCCTCGCGGTTGGTCCACACCCCGTCGAGCTCGCGCAGTCCGTCGATCGGCGGGATCACGGGCTCGGAGCCGGTCGAAACCACGATGTCGTCGGCGGCGTAGGTCTCCTCGCCAACGGTGACCTGACCGGGGCCCGAGATGCGGCCGACGCCGCGGATCAGGTCGATCCCGTTCTGCTCGAGCCAGGCGACCTGGGCCGAATCGTCGTAGTCGGAGACCATGTAGTCGCGCCAGGCAAACGCCTGCTCGGCGTCGACGACCGCGCCGTTCAAGGCTTCGCGCGCCCCCGGCGCCTCGCGGGCGGCCTGGAGCGCCTCGCCCGGGCGCAGAAGGGTCTTCGAGGGGATGCAGGCCCAGTAGGAGCACTCGCCCGCCACGAGCTCGCGCTCCACGAGCGCGACCTTCTTCCCGGCGTCGGCCAGGCGGCCGGCGCAGTGCTCGCCGGCAGCTCCGCCGCCGATGATGATCACGTCGTAGTCGCTGCTCACTGAGTTCTCCTTCCACGCCCGGCTTCTCGAGCGTCGGTCGATCCTCTGCCTTCGCGGTCTCGCCTTTCAAGTCCGGGCCGAGATCGGTTCGTTACGCGCCCGCGCTCAAGCCGGCTCGCGCAGCGCTTCTCGGCGGGCCACCGGTGCATGTCGGCCACGGAGGCGGATCTCCGAGTCGAGGAGCTCGCGCCAGGCCGCGGCGTCGAGCCGGACCGGGCCGGTGGTCGCGAGGAAGTCTCGTAGCGCAGCGGCAAGACCGTCGGGATCCTCAACATGAGGAAAATGCGCCGCCGCCGGCAGCATCTCCAGACGGCTGCCGGGGATCGCCGCGTGCGCCGCATGGGCGTGCTCGACCGGGATCGTGCGGTCGCGTCCTCCCCATACGACCAGCGACGGCAGGGCGCCGGCGAGGTAGAGGCGGTCGACGGCGTTGACCCGCTGCCCCCGCGTCCCGATGACCGAGCGCAGCGTGTGCAGGAACGCCTGCCGCGAGCCGGGGTCCTCGAGCTCGCCGAGCGCCCGAGCGGCGGCGCGGAGGTTGCTCGCTCCCGCCGCGCCTCGCCGGCGCAGTCGCTCGGCGGCCCAACCGAACATCCGCAGCGAAGCGCCGCTCGCGGCCAGGGCGAGCAGCGCCCCCGCTCCGGGGACCGCGGTCATGCGGAGCGGCCAGCTCACCTCGCGGCCGAGCCCGCCGCTCGACACGAGCACGAGCCGCTCGCACCGCTGGGGGAACTGGTAGAAGAACTGCATCGCGACGCCGCCCCCGAGCGAGTGGCCAACGATCGTCGCGCGGTCCACGCCGATCGCCGAGAGGACGTCGCGAATCCCGGCCGCGTGCGCTCCGAGCGAGTAATCGCCCTGGGTCGTGGCCGAGTCGCCGTGGCCGAGCAGGTCCGGGGCGATGACCGTGTAGTCCTGAGCGAGCTTCGCGGCGACCTGCTCCCAGTGGCGGGAGGAGTTGAGCATCCCGTGGATCAGCACGACGGGAGGACCGGCGCCGGCGCGGCGATAGATCGCGCGATGGCCGTGGAGCACGATCTCCGACGGCTCGAAGGCGAACCGCTCCGGCACGCGCGCGAGGGGTTCGGCCGAGTCCTCGGCTTGTGGCCGTCGTGGCTCCCGGTTCCCCATGCCGGCGCGCACTCTAGCCCGGCGTGACCGCCGCCACCGGGCGGGTCAGCTCAGCAGATACCCGGCGATGAAGCCAACCACGGTCGCCGTGGCCACCAGGCCGCTCACCTCCTCGAAGGCGTGCGGGATGATCGCGATCGAGACCACCGCCAAGACGGCGCCGGCGGCCACCGCCTGGGCGGTTCCGATCAGCTCCGGACTCGCGTCCGCGAGCACGGTCCCGCCGAGGATCGTGGCGAGCGCCAGCGTCGCCCCGATGCCGCCGAGCAGGCCGACGGCGAAGCGCCGCGACCGCCCGCCCGCGACGATCGGCTGCGCCGCGCCGTAGGCCTCGACGAGGTTGCCCACGACGATCCCGGCC
>JBPCPH010000004.1:0-3251 GCA_050999415.1 Thermoleophilaceae bacterium | reverse complement strand
AGGCAGTGGACGATGTGAAGCTCGGGGTCGAGCTCGGGCTGCACGAACGTCGGCCGCAGCCCCGACAGCACCAGGCCGTCGATCGTCGAGGAGTGGACGTTGCGCTGCACCACGACCTCGCCGCCCTCGGCGTGCGCGAGCGCCAACGATGCGACGTGGTTTCCCTGCGAGGCGCCGTTGATAAGGAACCAGGTCCGCTTGGCGCCCCAGACGGTCGCGGCGACCTCCTGGGCGAGCTGGAAGGGGGTCGGCTCCATTCCGACGTCCACGCCGCGAGTGAGCGTCGGGATGTCGAGCGCGAGCGCCCCCTCCCCCACCGCCTCGGCGAAGCTCGGCTCGGCCGCCGCGCCGCCCTTGTGCCCGGGCACGTGGAAGCGCCCCGGGTCGCGCCCGGCGTAGGCGCGCAGGGCGTCGAGGTAGGGCGTGTCTTGCTCGGGGGACGTGCCGCGCGGCACATCCGCCTCGCTGACGCCGCGGGCGCTCCCGTCAGCGGGCTGCTCGGTCCGAATGCCGCGGCCCCCGGTGTCGGTGTCGCGCGCGCTTCGCTCCATGTACCCAGTATCTCGGTTGCCGAGGCTGTGCCGTCGTCGCGCGCCGACTGCCGTGGTCGCCGCGCCCCCAAGTCCTGCGGAGGAACTCGCACTTACGGATACGAGTTTGTCCCTGAGGCAAAGGATTTGCCTGCCAGGCAACTTCGTCTCCAAAGCGTCCAGGCCGCCCGAGGGAGCTCCCGCGCCGGGCGGCCCCGCCGAGCACGCATTGATTAGGCTCAGGGCGGGCGCCATGGCGCATTCCGAACGCAGAAGCGAGGCCATTGAGATCGCGGCCGGTCCGCTGCGAGAGCTCCAGCGCTCCGAGATCGACGAGATCGGCGCCGCTCAGCGGGCGCTCAGGCGGGCCGACAAGGAGCACGAGCGCGCGCTGCGCCAGGCGCGGAGCAACCTAAAGGCGGCGAGGACCGCCCGGCCGCTCGCCGCACACGGGCGGCGCCTGATCCTCTACGAGGACCGCCTCAGCACGCCCGATCGCAACTATCCGCTCACTTCGTCGGTCACGGCCAGGGTCGAGCAGCGGGCCGCGGGCGACCGAGGGCGCCGGAAGGTGGCGCTCGTCGTGGCCGGGGATCGCTGGAGCGAGGTCATCGAGGGTTCGGCGCGGGAGGAGGGCAAGCTCCGCGCGCTCGCGGAGCGGATCGAGGCGGCCCGTCGCGCGGCGGAGGCCGTCGGCCGCGAGCGTGGGGCCGACGCGGAGGACGCCGAGCAGGCCATCGCCACGGCAAGCGCGGGCCGCCGGGCGGTCGAGGAGGCTCGGGTGTTGGTGCACAGGCTCGGGGAAGTGCTCGGCGAACGCGAGGACGTGCTCGACATGGCCGCGGCCATCAGCGCCGGTCATGACGGCGTACTGGTCGCAACCGACGAGCGGCTCCTCTTCGTCGCCCTGCGCCGCAGCCTCTCGTTCGGCTACGCGAACATCTCGTCGGTCGCCGTCAAGGGAAGGTGGTTCGGGTCCCGCCTGACCCTCGCCACGCCGAGCGGCAAGGGGGTCTTCAGCGGGCTGGCGCCGCGCCACGCCGCCGAGCTCGCCGAGCTCATCCGTCAGCGCACCGGCCCCGAGCCGGCGGCGGTGTAGGCGAAGCGAGAGCCGTCGGCGACTCGCTCAAGTGGGGCGCGGAGAGGAGCGCACCGCCTCCGTAGCAGTCTCCTTCATGGCTGCGCCGGCTCGAACCGGCGCGGGCATCAGCGCCGCGGCCACGAGCACGAGGAGGAAGGCGGTCACGCGCGTGGCCACTATCAGCGTGTCGTCGCCCAGAGGATCCCCGAAGACGAGTATTCCCGCCAGGATGGCGGACATGTTCGCCGCCACCGAGGTGACCGCGATCACCGCAACGCCCTCACCAACCTGAAGGCTTCTGGCCGAGGCAAAGAAGGCGGCCACGGCGAGCAGCACGATGAGGGCGGTCCAGGGGCTCAGAAGCCCGACCAAGCCTGACTCGAGATCCCCGCTCAGCGCCTTGATTGCGACGTTGGATGCGCCGAAGCAAAGCCCCGCAGCCGCTCCGAGCAGGATGCCGTACTGCCCGCGCACCCGCGGGATCCGCTGGGAGAAGATGAGCATCAGACCCAGGATGAGCGCGCTGCCTTCGAACAGGATGATCCCGACTAGCGAGTAGTCGGAGCGGACTCCGCTGCTCTCGCCTGTCACCGTGAGCATCGCGAGCGAGACGGCGACCAGCACGATGCCGATCCACTGGCGTCGGCCGAGGTCGAAGCCGAAGTAGCGCTCGGCGAGGACGGCGAGGAGCACGAAGCCACCGGACAGCACCGCCTGGGCGAGCGACAGGGGGAGAAGCGTGAGCGCCGCCACGTGCGCGGCGAACGCTACGGCTGCCACGAGCCAGCCGATCGTCCACCACTTCGAGCGAAAGAGGTCGATCGCGCTACGCAGCGGTTCGCGAATGTCCACGTCCGGCGCGGCGACCGCTCCCCTGTGCTTGAGCAGAAAGCTGAGGTTCGTCCCGAGCGCCGCCAGCACGGCGAATCCGAGCCCGAGGACGGAGGCCAGGGAGAGATCGGGGATCGGCTGACGATACCGCGCGGCGGCGAGTCTGGAGGCCGGTCGATCCGGCGCGCTCTCGCGGTACTGAGCGCGTCGTTTTCGCTCGCGCCAACCGGGTATGCACCAGGGAGGACTCACCCCGAACCGCAAGGAGACATCGAATGGCCATCGCACTACCGACGATTCGCAGAAAGACCGTGACCAAGGCCGACCGAATGCGAGCCGGGCTCGAGGTCGCGCGGCGCGCGGCCACCCCGACCGGCGTACGCGTGAGCCGAAAGACTGCAGTGCTGGTCGGCGCGGGTGCGACCGCCGCCGGCGGCACGGCGACCTACCTGGTCCGCCGCGGGAAGGGCGACGCGTCCTCCCAGGCCTCAAGCATTCCCAATCCGGAAATGACGGGCGAGGACCTCGCCCACAAGGTCGAGTCGATCGTCTTCCGCGACGACGACGTGCCGAAGGGCGACATCAACGTCGACGCCGTCGGCAACGTGGTCACGCTTCGCGGCCAGGCCAAGAGCGCCGAGATGATCGGGCAGATCGTCGAGCGGACCGAGGCGATCGTGGAGGTCCAGCGGGTGGAGAACCTTCTGCACCTGCCGGACGAGCCGGCGCCGAACTGGCCGACCCCGGAGGACGCCGCGGCGTAGGGGGAGCGTAGGATCGGGCGCGCCTACGGCGAAGGTAGGCGGGAG
>JBPCPH010000100.1:0-3722 GCA_050999415.1 Thermoleophilaceae bacterium | reverse complement strand
CTCGAGCTGCGCTACGGCCTCGGCGGCGAGCACCCGCGCACGCTCGACGAGGTCGGCCGCACCTTCAACGTCACGCGCGAGCGCATTCGCCAGATCGAGAATCAGTCGCTCAAGAAGCTCCAGTCGCTGGCTGAGGCTCAGAAGCTCCGCGAAGTCGCTTAGGGCTCAGGCGCTCGGCTACCCAGCGCACCTCGACCTTCGCCCGCGCGTAGCGAGACCGTCGCACCCGGGCGCCGATCGCTGCGTCCAAGTCGGGCGGATCTGCGAGAGAGCCTCGCGGGAGCGAATCGCCGCTCGCTACCTTGACAAGCTCCGGTCGCCGGGCGAGGGTGCGGCCGAACACTCGATTCACGAATGGAGGACACGTGCAGAGCACGCTTGGCGAGTACCAGGAGACTCAGTCGCAGGACGCCTTCTCGCTTCAGAATTCGAAGCTCCTGAAGGTCTCCCTCAACCAGATAACGGTCCAGTCGAAGCTCGGGGCGATGGTCGCCTACCAGGGCGACGTGTCGTTCGAGCACGCGGGCAGCGGGGGCGTCGGTCGTTTCATCAAGAAGCAGATGACCGGCGAGGGCACCCAGCTGATGAAAATCTCCGGCACCGGCGAGGTGTTCCTCGCGGACCTCGCCCAGGACATCCACCTGATCAAGCTCGAGAACGACCAGGTCACCTGCAACGGCCAGAACGTCCTGGCGTTCGACGCTGGGATCGACTGGGACATCAGGAAGGTGGAAGGCGGCGTCGCAGGGGCCATGGCGGGCGGCCTCTTCAACATGGCTCTCGCGGGCACCGGCTGGGTAGCAATCATCTCCAACGGTCCGCCGGTGCTGCTCTCGACCGGCGAGGCGCCCACGTTCTGCGACCCGCAGGCGGCGATCACGTGGTCGAGCGGCATCCAGACGCACGTGAAATCGGACGTGAACATGAAGACGCTGATCGGTCGCGGGTCGGGCGAAACGATCCAGATGGGATTCTCCGGCGTCGGCTGGGTGCTCGTGCAGCCGAGCGAGGGCCTCGTCAAGAGCGCCGCGCCCGGCGGCGGACAGTCCGGCGGCGGCTTGCTGAGCCAGCTCGGCCAATAGGGGCTTGATCTGGGGCGGGGGGCGGCGAGCGCCCGTCCCAGGCCATCGGGGATAGCTGCTTCATTTGGTGAAGCATTGCGGTAGAATGCGTTCTGACGATGGCCACCGCCACTCACATGGACGACCGGCGCGTCGCTGAAGACGGCGACGTCTGTCCGGTCTGCGCGACCGCCGAGCTGGTCTGCGCGAAGTGGACGATCCTCGTCATCCGCGACCTGGCGGAGGGGCGCAGCCGCTTTTGCGAGCTCGAGCGCTCCCTGGCCGGGATTAGCCCGCGCACGCTTTCGCTGAGGCTGCGGGCGCTCGAGGAGCACGGGATCGTCGAGCGCCAGACCTACCCCGAGGTGCCGCCGCGCGTCGAATACGCGCTCACGCCGAAGGGGCGGGCGCTGCTGCCGCTCGTCGAGGACATGCGCCGCTTCGGGCGCGAGTGGCTCTCCGGGACCGGCGACGCGCCGGCCCAGGCCGCGTAGACCGACGCTCCAGGGCAGGAGCTTTCACCGCCGCGGCGAAGTCGCGACCATGCACAATCGCGCCCTGTGCGACGCGCTGCGCGACCTCGGGCGCGAGGTCGGCATGCTCGTCAAGCGCGAGCTCGAAAGCGGCGCTGACCTCCCGTTCGAGGTGCTTGAGGCCGGAGGCGGCGAGCGCGGCGGACCGGTCCTCTACCGCTACCGGCCGCTGACCGCGGCGTTCGTGGCGGAGCGGTGGGCGATCGCGCGCGAGCTCGACCCCTACCGGCGCGCCGTCCGCCTGCTCGGCGCCCACGCGGCCGGCCCGTACCTGCGCCACCGCGGGCTGCCCGGTAGCGACCCCGACGTCGCGCTGCGCGACCTGATGGAGCGGCTCTTCGACGAGGCCACGAGCTTCGACCTGCCCGACGAGCGCTTTCGCCGGCTGCACGCCGAGATCGACGCGACGCTGGCGGATGCAGCCGTCGAGGCCACGGTGGTGGCGCCCCTCCACGGCGTGAGAATCGCGTCCGCGCGTGTGGACCTCGGCGACGGCCTCTTCCTCGTGCGCCGATCCGCAGCGGGGTCGCCGCCGGCGGCGATCGAGGGCGCCGTGCGGGCGCCGGAGCGCACCGCGGCGGTCGACGACGGCGACGCGGACGAGCCGGAGTCGGACCCACTCGACGTCTTCTGCCTGCTCGAGCGCGAGGTCCGGCCCGGCGCACGGCTTCCGGTCGATGCCGCGCGTACGCGCTTTCGGCGCGCCCTGACCGCGCTGAGGCTCTGCGGCGCGGGCGGGACCGCGCTCGGGCCGCTCGCGTGGGCTCGTGCGGGCGAGGGCGCGTGGCACCCGGTGGCGCTCGGCGTGTCGGCGCGAGCGCGGGCGGAGTCTTGGGAGCTCCGGGCGACCGACGAGCAGGAGCTGCGCGATCTGCTCGAGGTGCTCACCCTGTCGCGCCACGACGCGACCGTGGGCAGGGCGCTCGACCGCTTCGAGATGGGGTGCGAGCGCGGGCTCGAGGTCGAGGCCCTGTCCGACTACCTCCTCGGGCTGCGCGCGCTGGTCGGCGACGCCGGAGACGGGCTCGAGCAGACGATCGTCCGCCGGCTCGCCGCCCTCTGCGCGCCGGCCGTCGACCGGCCGGAGGCCGAAGTCGGCGTGCGGCTGGCCTTCACGCTCGAGCGCGAGGTGATTCACGGCGGCGGGCTCGACTCCGGGCTGGCGTTGCAGTCGCCGCGGGCGGTGGTGCGGGAGGTCGAGCAGCACCTCAGGGCGCTGCTGCGCGACGTGCTCTGCGGCTACCTCGAGCCGGACCTCTGCCGCGCGGCGGACGAGATCCTCGCCGCCACGGCGTACGAGGCCGAGGTCGACGCGGAGATCCGCGTCCGCGACGCGCGGGCGGTCCCCGCCCACAGCTGACCGCGAGCGGCTCCGTCAGCTGAGGCGTTCGAGCCGGTCCCGGAGCCGGCGTCCCGGCGGCGTCACGTGGCTAGCATCGGTCGTCGGATGAGCCAGGGAACCGCGCAGGGACGGGGCCGGAGACGGTCGCTGGCGCTCGCCGCCGTCGTGGCGCTCGCGCTCGTCGCCGCGCCCGCGCCGCCCGCGTCCGCCAGCCTCGCCGCTCCTCCCGTCCCACCGCAAGGCCAGCTCGACTTCGGTGTCTACATCTTCGCGGAGCCGTTCAACGAGTTCGAGCTGCGCCGCCTGCGCGCCGGCGGAGGCGAGGTGATCCGCAGCACCTTCCAGTGGTCGAACGTGCAGCGCACCCGCCTTCCCTTCTACGACTGGAGCCAGTACGACGCGCTGGTCGCGCGAGCGGCGGCCGCGGGGGTGTCGATCCTGCCGGTCCTGATCGGCTCGCCGCGGTTCGTCGCCCCGCACGGCGCATCACCGCCGACCACGCCGCTCGGCAAGGCTCTGTTCGCCCGCTACGCCGCGGCGGCGGTCGAGCGCTACGGTCGCGGCGGCGGGTTCTGGAAGGAGAACCCGTTCGTGCCCTACCGGCCGATCGAGGCGTGGGAGGTGTGGAACGAGCCGAACGTGGGCTCGTTCTGGACCGAGGGCGACCCGGATCCGCAGGAGTACGCGAGGCTGCTAAAGCTGATCGGGACGGCGATTCACAAGGCGGATCCGCGCGCGAAGTGTGTTCGCGGGAATGCCTCCGAGCCGCGCGCGCCCGGGCCGATC
>JBPCPH010000088.1:0-11269 GCA_050999415.1 Thermoleophilaceae bacterium | reverse complement strand
ATCCCGGACGGGTTCTGCTCGGTGGACCACCTGCGCGCGTGGGCGAGCGGGGGAGGGCGGTTCGGGGGCGCTAGGACACCCTGAGGACGTTTCGTCTCCGGCCGCATGAGGCCCGCTTCCGGTTCTCGTGCGAAGCAAGAGCCCGGCACGATCGAGCCGAGCCCCTCTCGATCGGCCGTTCGCGGGGTCGGCCTGTGTGGCTGGTAAACGATGATGGTGAGATGGCGTACGACGAAGATCTCGCCAACCGCATCCGCGAGCTGGTCGCCGGCGAGCGCGACGTCACCGAGAAGAGGATGTTCGGAGGCCTGGCCTTCCTCGTCGGCGGCAACATGTCGGTTGCGGCCAGCGGTCAGGGCGGCCTGATGGTGCGTGTTGATCCTGAGGACACCGACGCCTTGGTCGCCAAGCCGCATGCCCAGCCATTCGAGATGCGCGGCCGCGCGATGCAGGGCTGGCTACGCGTCGATGCGGAAGGCCTGCGATCCAAGCGCCAGCTTGAACCCTGGGTCAGGCGCGGCGTCGCGTACGCCCGCTCACTTCCTCCGAAACGGTGAGTGGCCGAGCAGCCCCGAGTCGATCGCTTCCGATAGCCGTGCGGCCTATCTCCGGGCGCTGACGCCGCCGACCATCGCCGCGATGTGCGCTGACTACCGCGCGAGCTTTCACCTCGATCGCCAGCACGAAGCCGATGATCGCGCCCCAGCTCGCAGACGCGCCCGACCGCCCGTAACGGCTAGCCCGAGGAACGGGGGCGGTAGACGTGGATGGCCGCGCCCGTCGCGTAGGTGTGCGCTTCGACGAGCTCGAGCGCGAGACGCTCCGGGAGGCCGCGGAACAGCGGCAGCCCGTCGCCGAGCGCGGCGGGGTGGACCACCAGCCGGTACTCGTCGACCAGCCGCTCGCGCGATAGCGCCTGCGCAAAGACGGCGCCGCCGTGAGCGAGCAGGTAGCCGCCGGGCTCGGCCTTAAGCCGCGCGACCTCGTCCGCGAGCTCGCCGCGCGCGATCCGCGACTCGGGCCAGTCGGCGGTCTCCAGCGTCTTCGAGAAGACGACCTTGGGGATCTCGTTCATCGGCTTCGCGTAGTCACTCGTCGAGGTCGGCCAGACGGCGGCCATGTCCCCGTAGGTGACCGGCCCATCAGATGGGCGCCGGCGCCCCACACCGACTCGAGCTTCCACGCCTTAGTCGCCGGGTCCTCGCCGTCATAGCCCCAGTCGTGCGCTCCGTCGAGCGTGGCTACGTAGCCGTCGATCGACACGCTCATCTGCAGAACGAGGTTTCGCATGAGAACTCCCTTGGATTGGAGGTGTGCTCTTTAAGACTCGCGGCGTACGCGCAACTAATCGGCGTGCGGCTGCGAGTATTCGTCGTAGCGCCAGAGCATCACGCCGAGCATCGCCGGGAGGAAGTCGACCTCGTGATCACCGCCAAGGTCGGGTGCGCCCGCGAGTGCCCGCTCGGCCCCGCGCACCTACGGGACGCGGCGAATTGGATTGACGAGCACCGTCGGAGGTGGGAAGGACGGCTCGACAGGTTCAGCGCCTACGTCGAGGAGCGAAACGCGGCGCGCGGATGAGCCACAACCTGCGATTCGCGGAAGGCGACTCCCGCTGCACTCGTCCGCGCCACTTAAGCTCACGGCAGGCGACGGCTGAAGTTGGTCCTCGTCACCCGGGCGTGCCCTCCTCGCGCGGCGCCAAACCCAGCTCCTCCGCCCGCCCCTCCATCGCGGCGATCACGAACGCCACGTGCGCGTCGAAGTCCACGCCGAGCTCCTCCGCGCCCCGATGCACGTCGTCGCGGTCGACGCCGGCCGCGAAGCTCGGCTGCTTGAGCTTCTCCTTGACGGACTTCGGCGTCATGCCGACGATCCCGGTCGGGCGCACCATCGCGCACGCGGCGATGAAGCCCGACAGCTCATCGACGGCGTAGAGGGTCTTCGCCATCGGCGTGGTGCGGGGAACGCGCAGGAAGTCGGCGTGCCCCGCCACCGCATCGACGACCTCCGGTGGGTAGTCGAGCCGCCCGAGCTCCTCGAGTGCCATGCGCGGGTGGCCGGTCTCGAGGTCCGGGTAGCGCTCGTAGTCGAGGTCGTGGACGATCCCGGTGACCGCCCACAGCTCCTCGTCCTCGCCCCACTCGCGCGCGTAGGCGCGCATTGCGGCCTCCACGCCGAGGACGTGCTTGCGCAGGGAATCGGACTCGGTCCACTCGCAGAAGAGCTGCCAGGCGTCGTCGCGCGTGGGCGTCACCGAAGGGAAGGTAGCGACGACGGGATCCTGGTCGGCACGAACGCGCTCTAGGAAGGGGAAAAGCGGCGCGGTCGCCGGGTGCTTCGATACCCTTGCCGGGCCCCACCCGCAAACGGCCTCGACCCCCCTCGCGCATGGAGAAATTCGTCATCGAAGGCGGCTACCCGCTGTCCGGCACGCTCGTGCCGTCAGGGAACAAGAACGCCGCGCTGCCGGTCCTCGCCGCCTCGCTCCTCACCGAGGAGGACGTGGTGCTCCGCAACGTGCCGCGGATCACCGACGTCGAAGCGATGCTCGAACTGCTCGCGGGCCTTGGGGTGAAGGTCGAGTGGCGTGAGGAGAGCGTGATCGCCCTCAACGCCCGCAACCTCCAGCGCACCGACATCGACGCCGACGTGGCGAGCAGGATCAGGGCGTCGTTCCTCGCCGCGGGGCCGCTGCTCGCGCGCTGCGGCGAGGTCCACATGCCGCCGCCGGGCGGCGACGTGATCGGGCGCAGGCGGCTCGACCCCCACCTCGACGCGTTCAGGGCGCTCGGCGCCAGCGTCGAGGCCGACCGCTCCTACCGTCTCGCCGCTCCGGGAGGCCTCAAAGCATGCGACTTCTTCATGGACGAGCCCTCGGTGATGGCCACCGAGAACGCGCTCATGGCGGCCGCGCTCACGCCCGGCTCGACCGTGATCCACAACGCTGCCTCCGAGCCGCACGTGCAGGACCTCGCCCGCCTGCTGCTCCAGATGGGAGCGCGGATCGAGGGGATCGGCTCGAACGTGCTGATCGTCCACGGGCGCGAGTCTCTCGACGGCGCCGACTACGCGATCGGGCCGGACTACATCGAGATCGGCAGCTTCATCGCGCTGGCGGCGGTGACCGGCGGCGAGCTGCGGATCGCGGACGCGGCGGAGTCGGACCTCCGCATGACGAAGCTCGTGTTCGAGCGCGTCGGCTGCCGCATCGAGCGCGACGGCGACGACGTGGTGGTCCCGCCCGAGCAGCGCCTGCGCGTGCGCGACGACGCCGGTGAGGCGATCTCCAAGATCGAGGACGGCCCGTGGCCGGCCTTCCCGGCGGACCTCACGAGCATCGCGCTCGCGCTCGCCACGCAGGCCGAGGGAATGGTGCTGATCTTCGAGAAGATGTTCGAGAACCGCCTGTTCTTCGTGGACAAGCTCGTCTCCATGGGCGCTCGGGTGATCCTGTGCGATCCGCATCGCGCGGTCGTGTCGGGCCCGAGCCGGCTTCACGGCGAGCGCATGGAGAGCCCCGACATCCGCGCGGGAATGGCGATGCTCATCGCCGCGCTCTGCGCGGAGGGCGTGTCCGAGATCGGCAACGTCGGCCAGATCGACCGCGGCTACGAGCGCATCGACGAGCGGCTGCGCGCGCTCGGAGCGCGGATCGAGCGCGTCGGCGCCGGGCTGGAGGCCCGCTAGCTCCTGGCCCGTAGCGGGCCCGGCGAGCCGGCCGGGCCCCAGGGAGACGCCATGATCGGAGCCACGCCACCGGGGACGCGCGACGTCCTGCCGGACGAGATGCGCGAGATCCGCGCGATCTCCGACCGCCTGCGGGCGGCGTTCGAGCGCGGCGGGTACGGAGAGGTCTGGACCCCGGCGCTCGAGTACGAGGAGGTGCTCTCGCGCGGCGACGAGCGGGCCGCGGGGGCCGGCTACCGCCTCTTCGACGAGCGCGGGCGCGTGCTCGTGCTCCGCTCCGACATGACGATCCCGATCGCGCGCGTGGTGGCTTCGCGGCTGAACGACGTCGAGCCCCCGATCCGCCTGTCCTACCTGGCCCACTCCTACCGCGCCGGGCAGGACGCGCCGGGCCAGTCGCGCGAGTTCCTCCAGGCCGGCATCGAGCTCGTGGGCACGCCGGCGCCGGAGGGCGATGCGGAGGTGATCGCTCTCGTCATCGGCGCGCTCTCCGACGCCGGGCTCGGGCGTCACCGGATCGGCGTCGGCGACGGCTCTCTCTACCGTGGCGTGCTCGAGAGCCTCGAGGTGCCGGAGACCGAGCGCCACGCCCTGATGGAGGCGCTTTCGCGACGCGACCTGGTCGCGCTCGAGCGGCGCGTCTCAGCCCTCGGGCTGTCGCGACCCGCGCGCGAGCTGCTGACGTCGCTGCCCGCCCTGCGCGGCGGACCGGAGGTGCTCGAGCGTGCCGACGGGCTCGTGGCGCAGGCCGCGGAGAACCTCCGCGCGTGCCACGAGCTGCTGGCGGAGCGCGGGATGGCCGAGCGCGTGATCTTCGACCTCGGGCTCGTTCGCGAGCTCGGCTACTACACGGGCGCCGTGTTCGAGCTGTACGACCCGGCGGTGGGCTTCGCGATCGGCGGCGGCGGCCGCTACGACGAGCTGGTCGGGCGCTTCGGCAGGCCGATGCCCGCCTGCGGCGTCGCGCTCGACCTGGAGCGCGTGCACATGGCCGCCACGGCCGAGGAGCGCCTGGACCGCGAAGCCGGCCGCGTGCGGGAGGGGGTCTCGTGACGGCGGGCGGAACGGGAATAGCCGGGCGAGACGCCCTGACTATCGCGGTGCCGCGCGGCGCGCTGTTCGTCGAGACGCTCGACCTCTTGGAGCGGCTCGGGATCGACGTAGCGGAGGTGCGGCGCAACGATCGGCGGCTGCTGTTCGCCGACGCGGGCATCGTGACCGTGCGCCCGAGCGACGTGCCCACCTACGTGGAGCACGGCGCCGCCGACATCGGGGTCACCGGCAAGGACGTGCTGCTCGAGCAGCCCGAGCGCGCCGTGTACGAGCTGCTCGACCTGGGCTACGGCCGCTGCCGCATGGTGGTCGCGGCCAGGGCCGGTGACGACGCCATGGCCGAGTCGCTGCGGCGGCTCGGGTCGGTGAGGGTCGCGACCAAGTACCCGCGCATCGCCTCGGCGCACTTCGCGGCGACCGGGCGCCAGGCAGAGATCGTCGAGGTGAAGGGCTCCGTGGAGCTCGCGCCGCTGACCGGGCTCGTGGACGCGATCGTGGACCTGACCGCCACCGGCAGGACGCTCAGCGAGAACCGGCTCGAGGAGCGCGAAGAGGTCGAGGTCTGCACGGCGCGCCTCGTCGCGAACCCGGTGGCACACAAGCTCAAAGCCGACGCGATCGACGCGCTGGTGGCGCGCATCAGGGAGACGAACGGATGCGCGTGAGGCGGCTGTCCGCCGGCGCCGCGGCGGAATCTGTGCGCGCGCTTGTCCCGTCTCCGCGCGCGGTGGAGGCCGAGGTGCGGTCCATCGTGGACGAGGTCCGCGCGGACGGCGACGAGGCGGTGATGCGTCTCACCGAGCGCTTCGACCGCGCCGAGGTCGCGCCGGAGCGCCTTGTGGTCGCGCCGGCCGAGATCGAGGCGGCGCTCGGGACGCTCGAGCCGGCGGTGCTCGCCGGCCTGCGGGCGGCCGTCGCCAACGTCCGTGCGGTGGCGAGGGCCCAGCTGTCCGAGGGCGTCGAGGTCGACCTCGAGGACGGCCAGCGCGTGGAGGTCGCCGAGCTCCCCGTGCGGCGCGCCGGCGCCTACGTGCCGGGCGGGCGCGCTGCGTACCCGTCCACGCTCGTGATGTGCGCCGTGACCGCTCGCGTTGCCGGGGTCGACGAGCTGGCGGTCTGCGCCCCGCCGGGCCCGGGGGGCAGGGCGCACCCGGTCGTGCTCGCCGCATGCTGCCTCTGCGGCGTGACCGAGGTCTACCGCATGGGAGGAGCGCAGGCGATCGCCGCGCTCGCGCTCGGCACGGAGTCCGTCCCGGCGGTCGACGTGGTCGTGGGGCCGGGCAACGCGTACGTCCAGGAGGCCAAGCGCCAGCTCGCCGGGTTCGTCGGGATCGACGGCCTGGCGGGCCCGAGCGAGCTCGTCGTCGTCGCCTCACGGGAAGCCGACCCGGAGCTCGTCGCGCTCGACCTGCTGGCGCAGGGAGAGCACGGCGACGACGCGCTGCTCGCGCTGATCTCGCCCGACGCGCGGCTGCTGGACGACGTCGCGGCGACGGCCGTCGCGCTCGCCGCCGAGCGGCCGTCGGTCGCGGACGCCACGCTCGCGCTGGTGCCGGTTCAAGATGCCCGGGCGGGCGTGCGGCTCGCCGAGGAGATCGCGCCTGAGCACCTCGAGCTCGTCGGTCTCGAGGCTGAGCGGCTGGCCGGCGCCGTGCGTGCCGCCGGCTGCCTGTTCGTCGGCGCTCAGGCGGGCACGGCGTTCGGCGACTACGCCGCCGGCTCCAACCACGTCTTGCCCACCGGCGGCAGCGCGCGCTTTCAGAGCGCGCTGTCGGTGTCCACCTTCCGTCGCCGGATGGCTCGGGTATCGTTGCCGGGCGCCGCCGCCGGGCCGCTCGCGGCGGCGGGAGCGGCGCTCGCCCGGGCCGAGGGGTTTCCGGTCCACGCCGAGTCGATGGAGCGACGCGCGGAGCTCGCTGCGGCCGCGCCGAGCGGCGATTCCCAGCGCGCCGACGCTGGCGATCGCGACCCGGGCGGGCGCGGGACGCGCGAGGACCAGTCGAGACCATGAGCCGCACCGCCGACATCACGCGCTCCACCGCCGAGACCGAGGTGCGCCTGACGCTCGCGCTCGACGGCGCGGGGGAGGGGATGCGCCGGACCGGCGTCGGGTTCTTCGACCACCTGCTCGACGCGCTCGCCCGCCACGGCGGCTTCGACCTGGACGTCGAGACGCGCGGGGACCTCGAGACCGGCCCGCATCACACGGTCGAGGACACCGGGATCGCCCTGGGCCAGGCGCTCGACAGGGCGCTCGGCGACCGGGCCGGGGTCGTCCGCTTCGGGCAGGCGCTCGTGCCGATGGACGAGGCGCTCGCGAGCTGCGCGGTCGACCTCTCCGGGCGTCCCTTCACGGCCTTCTCCCCGGAGCTGCCGGCGGTGGCGATCGGCGACTTCGACGCCGACCTTGCCGAGGAGTTCCTCCGCGCCGTCGCGAGCGCCGCGAAGCTCACCGTGCACGTCCGGATCGAGGCCGGCGCCAACGCGCACCACATGGTCGAGGCGGCCGTCAAGGCGTTCGCGCGCGCGCTGCGAGCCGCCGTCGCGATCGACCCGCGGGAGCGAGGCGTCCCCTCGACCAAGGGCGTCCTGTGACCGAGAGACCGGCGCCCAGCGTCGCCATCCTCGACTACGGCATGGGCAACCTGCGCTCGGTGGAGAAGGCGCTCACACGGGTCGGGGCGACGCCCGACGTCACGAGCGACCACGACCGGGTGCGGGGCGCCGACGGGGTGATCCTGCCGGGCGTCGGGGCGTTCCCGGAGGCGATGGCGGCCGTGCGCGAGCGCGGCCTCGACGACCTGATGCGAGAGCGGGTGTCGGCGGGCGTGCCCACGCTCGGGATCTGTCTCGGCATGCAGCTCCTGTTCGAGTCGAGCTCGGAGCACGAGGGCGCGCGTGGGATCGGCGTTCTCGACGGGCGGGTCGAGGCGCTCGCGTCCAACGGCCTGAAGCTGCCGCAGATCGGGTGGAACCCGGTCGCCTGGAGGCGCGAGTCGCGGCTTCTCGAAGGGCTGCCGCAGCCGTGCCCGTTCTACCACGTGCACTCGTTCGCGCCGGTGCCGGAACGCGCAGAGGACGTGCTCGGCACGGCGAGCTATGGCGCCGACTTCGTCTCTGCCGTGGAGCGCGGCCGGCTGTGGGGCGTGCAGTTCCACCCCGAGAAGTCCGGCGAGCACGGCCTGCGCCTGCTGGCCGCCTTCGCCGCAGCGTGCAGCGCATGAACCTCCTGCCGGCGATCGACATCCGCGACGGTCGCGCCGTCCGGCTGCGCCAGGGCGACTTCGAGTGCGAGACCGTCTACGCGGACGATCCGCTCGAGGCCGCTCGCGCGTGGGTCGAGGCCGGGGCGCGCGCTCTCCACGTCGTGGATCTCGACGGCGCGAAGCGCGGCGAGCCGGCGAACATCGAGCACCTGGGCCGGATCGCCGCTAATGCCGGTGTGCCGATCCAGTATGGCGGCGGGCTGCGGACAGTCGCCGCGGTGGACGCCGCGCTCGCCGCGGGGGCGGATCGCGTCGTGCTCGGCACCGCCGCGCTCTCCGACGACCGATTCCTCGACGCCGTGCTCGAACGCTTCTCAGACCGCGCCGCCGTCGCGGTCGACGCCCGCGCCGGGGAGGTGGCGGTGGCGGGTTGGACGCGCGCGGCCGGCGAGCGCGCGGAGGCGGTGGTGAAGCGGCTCTCAGAGCGCGGGGTCGCCAGGCTCGTATACACGGCGGTGGATCGGGACGGGATGCTGGACGGGCCCGACCTCGACGCGCTGCGTGCGGTGGCTTCGGTCGCCGGCGAGGCCGCGGCGCTCGTCTACTCGGGCGGCATCGGGTCGCTGGAGGACCTGCGCTCCGTCGCGGCGCTGTCCATCGATCGTCTCGAGGGAGTGATCTCGGGCAAGGCCCTGTACGAGCGACGCTTCACCGTGGCCGCGGGGCAGGCGGCCCTCGACGGCGCGGGCGTCGCCCGCTGAGTCGCGCCGCGCCCGCCGGCCATGCTGCTCAAGCGCGTCATCCCGTGCCTCGACGTGGACCGCGGCCGCGTGGTCAAGGGGACCCGCTTCGTGGGCATCCGCGACGCCGGCGACCCGGTGGAGCTGGCCGCCCGCTACGAGGCCGAGGGCGCGGACGAGCTCGTCTTCCTCGACATCACCGCCTCGCACGAGAAGCGCGCGACGATGGTCGACCTCGCGCGTCGCACGGCGGACGACGTCTTCATCCCCTTCACGCTCGGTGGCGGCATCCGCTCCGCACGCGACGCGCAGGCCGTGCTCGATGCCGGCGCCGACAAGGTCTCGGTGAACTCCGCCGCGGTCGCCGCGCCCGAGCTGATCGATGACCTGGCGCGGGTCTTCGGCGCTCAGTGCGTGGTGCTCGCGATCGACGCGCGCCGGATCGAGTCGGGTGGCTACGAGGTGTTCGTGAACGGCGGCCGGCGCGCCACCGGTCGCGACGCCGTGGAGTGGGCGCGCGAGGGCAGGGCGCGCGGCGCCGGTGAGATTCTGCTCACCTCGATGGACCGCGACGGGACCGAGGACGGCTACGAGCTCGAGCTGACGCGCGCGGTGGCGGACGCTGTCGACGTGCCGGTCATCGCCTCGGGCGGCGCCGGGCGGCCCGAGCATCTGGTGGAGGCGATCGAGGTCGGGCGCGCCGACGCTGCCCTGTGCGCCTCGATCTTCCATTACGGCGCCTACTCGGTGGTGGACGCCAAGCGGACGATGGCGGCCGCGGGGATCCCGGTGCGGTGACCGCAGTCGACTCCGAGCTCGCCCGCCGGATCGCCGAGCTCCCGGGGATGGAGACGCTGTTGCCCGCGCTCGAGGGGGTGCCCCCGGCGTTCCTGGTCGGCGGGGCCGTTCGCGACCTGCTGCGAGGCGCCGACAGCGTGGACCTGGACGTGGCGATCGAGGGCGACGCCCTGGCCGCTGCCACGCTGCTGGCCGACCGGCTCGAGGGCGAGGTCACGAGGCACGAGCGCTTCGGGACCGCGACCCTCCGCGCCGGGGACCTGGCGGTGGACCTGGCCTCGACGCGCAACGAGCGCTACGCGCGCCCGGGCGCCCTGCCGGAGGTCGAGCCGGCCTCGCTGGCCGAGGACCTTGCGCGACGCGACTTCACGGTCAACGCGATGGCAGCGTCGCTCGCGCCGTGGGCGCTCGGGCGTCTGCACGACCCGCATTCGGGCCTCGCGGACCTGCGTGCGGGTGCTATCCGCGTGCTGCATTACCGGAGCTTCGTCGAGGATCCGACGCGACTGCTCCGCGCCGTCCGCTACGAGGTGCGCCTGGGCTTCGCGATGGACGCCGCCACCGAGCAGTGGGCCCGCGAGGCGGTGGCCGAGCGGGCGCCGGCGACCGTCTCCGGGTCGCGCGTCCGCGACGAGCTGCTGGACCTCCTGGGCGAGGAGGAGGTGGCGGTCGGCGTCGCCCGCATGCGCGGCCTCGGGCTCGATCGCGCTCTGCACCCGGCGCTCGGGGCCGACGCGGAGCTCGTCGCCGGCGCGGCGCTCGGAGCGGCCGAGACGGGCGCCGACCGCGTGCTCGCCGCGCTCGCCGCCCTGATCGCAGGCGCGGCGGACGAGCTGGCCGGTTGGCTGGACGCCCTGGAGCTTGGACGCGCCGAGCGTGACCGGGTGGCGCGCGCGGCGCGGCGCGGACCGGCGCTGACGCAGGTCCTCGCCGACGACCTGCGCGCCTCCGAGCTCCACGTGCTGCTCGCGCGAGAGCCGCTCGAGGCGCTCGCGGTCGCGCTGGGATGCGGGGCGCCCGGCGGGCCGGTGCTGCGCTACCTGTCCGACGTGCGTCCGGTGCGACTCGAGATCGGCGGCGCCGACCTGCTCGCCGCCGGCGTGGCGCAATCACCGGCGGTGGGGCGCGCGCTCGACGAGACGCTTCGGCGTAAGCTCGACGGCGAGGTGTCGGGGCGCGACGAGGAGCTCGAGATGGCGCTCGCGCTGGCGCGTGAGGAGCGATGAGCGGGCGGACCGCCGCCGAGGCGCAGCCGCTCGAGCGCCCCGGGACGATCGACCTCGAGCTGCCGGGCGGGCGGGTCGCCTTCTCCACCCGGCGCGGCGGGGTCAGCGAGGGGCCGTACGAGTCGCTCAACCTCGGCATCCTCACCGACGACGAGCCGGAGCGGGTGGCCCGCAACCGTACGCTGCTCTCCGAGCGTGTGGGGCTCGGTCCCGACTCGATCGCGATGGGCTGGCAGGTCCACGGCGCGGAGCTCAGGGAGTGGGAGGCAGCGGCTCCCCCCGGCCCGGCCTTCGCCGCCCGCCCATCCGCCGCGCAGCCCGAGCTCGACCGCGTGGACGCGCACGCGACGGCCGCCAAGGGGCTCGGACTGCTCGTGCTGGTGGCCGACTGCCTGCCGGTCGCGCTGGTCGCTCCAGGCCGCGTCGCGATGCTTCACTGCGGGTGGCGAGGGCTGGCGGCTGGGATCGTTGAGGGAGCGCTCGAAACCCTCGGCGAACCACCCCCCCCCGCCACCGACCCCGAGCCCGTCTCCTGCTTCTCCGAGACCCGAAACGA
>JBPCPH010000072.1:0-3885 GCA_050999415.1 Thermoleophilaceae bacterium | reverse complement strand
GCCTTCGCCCATCCGCGCGAGTCGTTTAAGACCTCGGCCAGCCGCGCGTAGGGCGCTCCGTACTCGGCGCCGATCTCGCGCTTCAACCGCTTGGCGAGCGCCGGGCTGGCGCCAGCCGTCGAGATCGCGATCGCCAGCGGGCCGGTGCGGACGATCGCGGGCAGGATGAAGTTGCAAAGCGGCGGCACGTCCACGACGTTGACCAGCATCGCCCGCCGCTCGGCCTCCTCGTAGACGGAGATGTTCGCGTCGGTGTCGGCGGTCGCGGCGATCGCGATGAACGTCCGGTCGAGGTCGGCGGGACGCCACGGGCGCGGCTCCCAGGCGATTGAGCCCTCGTCCGCGAGCTCCCGCAGCGGGTCGACGGCCTCGGGCGCCACGAGCGTGACGCGGCCGCCGCAGGCGAGCAGGCCCTCCACCTTCTCGAGCCCGACCTCGCCGCCACCGACCACCAGGCAGCGCCGGCCCTCCAGCCGCAGGCAGGCGATGTAGAACGGAACGTCGAGCATTCCGCGCACGCAGCTCTGGTCGCAGACTCCTCTGCGGAGCTGGCAAACGCACTCCTTACCTGCGTAGGCCTGCGCGGGCATCACCAGGGATTCTAGGTCGCCGCCGTTTCGGCAGAGCGGCGTTGCGGTAAACAGACGGTGCAACCAATTGACAGGAGAGGAGAGCCGTGGCGGACACCGATACAGCTTCGAGCAAGGAGGTCACGACGCGCGGAGGCGCCCCCGGCCCGCTCCAGTCCGAGCGCGGCACGACCACGATCGCCGACGCCGTGGTGGAGAAGGTCGCCGGTATCGCGACCCGCGAGGTCGCGGGCGTCCACGACCTCGGCGGCGGGGCCGCCCGCGCGGTGGGCGCGATGACCCAGCGCGTCGGCATCGGCGACGAGCGCACCCAGGGCGTGTCGGTCGAGGTCGGCGAGCGCGAGGCGGCAATCGACGTCGTCGTCGTGATCGAGTACGGCGAGTCGATACCCAAGGTTTCCGATTCGATCCGCGAGAACGTGATCAAGCGGCTCGAGGGGATCACCGGCCTCCAGGCCGCGGAGGTCAACATCACCGTCAACGACCTCTACTTCCCGGGCGACGAGGAACAGCAGGAGTAACCTGCGCGTCCCCTACCGGGTCGATGGCCTCCAGGCCGGGGGAGCCCCCCGCCGCCGCGGTGCCCGCGAAGCCGCCGTCGAGAGCGGCGGCGATCGCGCGCCTTGCGCTCGATGCCGCGTGCGCGTTCCAGGGCGTCCTCGGGGGCACGAGCGGACGTGGCGCGCGCTGGAAGACGCCCGATCGCGACGGGGCGGTGCTCGGCGCGATCGCGGTCGCGAGGGCCGACGGCCGCTTCGACGTCGAGCTCCACCTGATCGCCCGTCCGGTGCCGCTGCACCCGCTCGGCGAGCGGATCCGCGACCGTATCGACAGGGACGCGCGCAAGGCCGGCGTCTCCGAGCTGGTCGGCCCGATCCACATCGCGTTCGAGGACATCGAGGAGAAGCCCCGGTCATCAGCGAGCGCGGGGAGGGCCTCCTGATGCTGCTGCTCCAAGGCCTCGCCAGGCTCGTGACGCTCCTGCTGCTGAGCGCGCTGGCGCTCGCCGGACTCGCGCTCGCGGTATTTTCGATTGGGAGCGGCGAGGCGACCGTCAGCCTCCCGGGTTTGGCCGAGCTGATCGGCCTGCACGTGCTGCGCGACCGCGTCGGCGAGCTGCTCGCGATGGTCGAGGATGGCGGGTCGGTCGAAGCCGTCCCGGCGCTCGCCGGGGTCGGCGCCGTCGCCCTCGGCTGCCTGCTGCTCGTCGGCGCGTTCGGGTCCCGCCGCGAGCGGCTCGTGACTTTGCCGCACGAGGGCGACGGCGCGCTCGGCGCCCGCCGCCGGGCGCTCGGCCACATGGCCGTCGCACTCGCCGACCAGGCGCGCGACGTCACGCCGACGAAGGTCAAGGTGCGCCCCAGCCGCCGAGGGCCCGGCGGGCGGGTGGAGGTCGCTGTCGACCACCCCAAGACCGCCGAGGGGGTCGCCGACCGCACGGTCGGCTCGCTCGAGCCGCTCACCAAGCCGTTCCAGCTGCGCGCGCGGGTGCAGGCGAGGGCGGCCTCGAGGGTGAGGTAGCGACCATGCTCCGACAGCGCCTGAAGGTGGCCGGCTCTCCGCTCGCATTGCTCGGGCGCGCGGTGCTCGTGGTCTTCGCCCTCGCGCTGATCTGGTACGGGCTGATGCTCGTCCTCCTCGTTTTCGGGGTCTCGCCCGAGGCGGTGAACGACGTTTCGGGGTACCGGACCGCGCACGACTACCTCGCCGGGCTCACCCCCGAGGACATCACCGACACCACGCGACTGATCGTCGGCCTCGCCGGGCTCGGGGCCTTCCTGCTGTTCGGCTACCTCGCCGCCAGGGAACTCCCGCGCCCGTACCTCGCGCGTAGCGGGCTGCGGATCGCCGAAGACGAGCGCGGGAGCGTGGAGGTCGGGGCGCGGGCGGTCGAGCGGGTGGCGGAGGTCGCGGCGGTCGAGCATCCCGCCGTGAACGCGGTGGCCGGCCGTCTCGAGGACGAGGAGGTGACCGTCAACGTGACGGTCACGAGCCCGCGCGGGGTCGACGAGACGCTGACCGACGTCCATCGCCGTGTGCGCGAGGCGCTCACCAGGCACGACCTTGGAGACAGGACGGTGAACGTGACCGTGACCGGCTTCGACAGACAACGACGAAGGGAGCTCTCATGACCGACTCGAAGCGCTTTGCCACCCTGCTGGGCTTCGCGTTCGCCGCCGCGTGGATCGGCTTCGGCTTCGGCGACGCGGTCCTCTGCATGCTCGGAGCGGGGGCGTTCTACGCCGTCGCCTCGTACCTCGAGGGCGACTTAGACCTGGCCGAGCTACAGGACCGCTTCGGCGGCGGAGGCGGAGGCGAGTCGCAGGCCCCCGCTCAGACGCAGCGCCGTAGAAGCGCGCCCAGGGTGCGCTGACGCTCGCTGAGCTCGTTGCCCGGGGCCGCGTATCGAGGGAGATGACGAGCTACTTCACCGACGACTCGATGCTCCGGCGCGTCCACCGCGAGCGCGCCATCGCCCTCTCCGGGCCGCGGGCGCTCCTGATGCAGGCGGCCCATCCGCTGGCGGTCTCGGGCCTCCTCGCGCACTCCAGCTCGCTCGAGGACCCCTACGAGCGCCTGGCGCGGACGGCCGAGGTCATGAGCACGATCGGCTTCGGCACGCGGTCGGAGGCCGACCGTGTGACCCGCGGGGTGCGCGCGATGCACCGCCGCGTCCGCGGCACGCTCAAGAACGACGTGGGCCCCTACCCCGCCGGCACGCCCTACCGCGCCGACGATCCGAAGTTGCTCCTGTGGGTCCTGTTCACGCTCGTGGACAGCGGGATCGTGGTCTATGAGAAGTACGTCGGCCGGGTGTCGGAGGAGGAGCGCGCGGCGTACTGGGACGACTACCGCGTCGTTGGCGAGCTGTTCGGCCTGCGCCGCGGCGACATGCCCGCGACGCTGGCGGACCTGCGCGACTACCGCCGCGAGATGCTGACCGGGGACCGGCTGCTCGTCACCGACTGGGCGCGCACGCGCGCGCGCCGGATCGTGCTCGAGCCCCCGGTCCCGCTCTACCTGCGCCCGCTGGTCGAAACCGCGAACTTCGTCACGGTGGCGCTGCTCCCGGCGGAGATCCGGCGCCAATACGGGTTCAGCCCGCTGCCGCCCACGGCCGTGCGCCGCGCGCTCGTCGCCGGGGGCGCCGAGTACGTCAAGCGCGCCGTGATCCCGTTCCTGCCCGAGCGGCTGAGGCTCGTGCCGGCCGCGGGGGGGGGGGGGGGGGGGCCCCACCTCCGGGCCCGTCGTATCGAGCCGGCGCCGGGGCCCGGCGGGTGCGGGAGAAAGAGCT
>JBPCPH010000065.1:0-5289 GCA_050999415.1 Thermoleophilaceae bacterium | reverse complement strand
GTTCAGGAGGCTCAGCTCCTCGGCCACCTCTACGGCGCGGTCCTCGTCGTCAGTGAGGAGCAGCTCCAGCGCGGCGTCGGCTCGGCGCAGCCGGCCCGCCGCGTTCAGCCGAGGCCCGAGGCGAAAGCCGACCGAGCGCTCGTCCACGGCGCCGGGGTCGAGCGACGCGGCGCCCATCAGCGCCCTGAGCCCGGGCCTTCGGGTCCGCGCGAGGGCGGCGAGCCCCTCTCGCACGAGCGCCCGGTTCTCCCCCCGCAGCGGCACGAGGTCACAGACCGTGGCGAGCGCGACGAGCTCGAGCTCGCGGTCGCCGGCCGGCTCGAACCCGGCCCTCGACCGCAGCGCCGCGGATAGCTTGTGGGCCACGCCGGCCGCGCAGAGGCCGTCGAAGGGGTAGGAGCCGAGTCCCGGGTGGACCACCAGACAATCGGGTAGGCGCTCGCCCGGCCGGTGATGGTCGGTGACCACCACGTCAAGGCCGCGGGAGCGGGCGGCGGCCACCTCCGCGACCGACGTGATCCCGCAGTCCACGGTCACCAGCAGGCCGGCGCCCGCCGCGGCGACCCGCTCCACCGTGGCCTCCGACAATCCGTAGCCCGCGAGCCGATCCGGGAGGTGCCACGCGGGGTCGGCGCCGATCGCGCGGAGGGCCTCGACGAGGATCGCCGTGGAAGACACGCCGTCCACGTCGTAGTCGCCGTGGACCACGATCCGGCTGCCCCGGCGCGCGTGCTCGAGGATCAGGTCGCAGGCGGCCGCCATGTCGCCGAGAAGCCACGGATCGTGGCGCTCGTCGGCCGCGAGAAACCGGCGCGCCTCCGCCGGGGTGAGACAGCCGCGGCGGGCCAGTATCGCGGCGACCGTGGGCGACAGGTCAAGCTCATTCGAGATCGTGTCGGCGGCGGCGACCGAGTACGGCCTGGCGGCCCAACGCGCGGCGGGTGCGGACATCCGCCACATTCTGCTTTCGGGGGGCGACGGAACCGCTCCGGCGGCGGGCCGCCCGCAGATCGCCGCCCCTCCGCGCGCCGCTCGGTGTCGCCTACGCGAGATGGTCACTCTTGCTGACCATTCCACCAAGGAGACACCAACCTCGGCGCCGGACGGTCGCCGGGCGCAGCGAAGTGCCGGTCGGTCGTTCGCCCGCTCAGGCGGCCGCCGTGGTCTCGCGCTCACTGCGCGAGCCGACGACGTACGAGATCCCCAAGCCGATCACGGAGCCTGGGACCGCGATCAGCGCCTGGACGAGGTCAGTCTCCGAGCTGCCCGGTATCGAGAGGCCCGACAGGACGAAGCCGAACACCGCCGCGCCGAACACCGCTGCAACGAAGGCACCCACGATGCCGCCGCTGAAGCGGTCGGGCACAAAGATCGTGAAGTGCCAGATCGCGATCCCCATCATCACCCAGACGAGCATGCTCATGGAACGGAGCGGCCAATCACCGGCGGCCGTGCTTCTTTCGCCGGCGGTTATCGCCGCTGGTCGACTTCGGCGAGCGGGCCCCGGCGGTGCTGGTCACGCGCGGCTCCGGCGCGTCGTCGGCGGCTCGCTCGTCACCGCCGTCGCCACCAGAGTCCGGCGTGGGAGCCGCCGTGCCGCCGGTCGCCGGCTCCGGAGATGGCGGCGCAGCCCGACCGCCGTCGTCGCCCTCGTCGCCGGTCGTCGTGGATGCCGCGCGGCCGAGTCGCTCCCGTTGGGCGCCGTCCTTGCGAGCGCGGCCGGCACGACGCCGCGCGCGCCGCGCGGGCGCCGGCTCCGCCTCGGGCCGTTCCGCCTCGTCATCGTCCCGCGCGCCCAGCTCCGCGCCGGCGAACGCCGGCACCACGCCGCCGTGGTCCTCGAGCGCGAGCCGCCGGCGTCGCCGGTAGATCGGCTCGCGCTCCTTCCAGAGCGAGAGCACCGGAGAGGCGATGAACACCGACGAGTACGCGCCCGAGGCGACGCCCACGAGCAGGGCAAAGCCGAAGTCGCGCAGCGTCTCGCCGCCGAACAGCATCAACGCGGTGATCGGCAGCAACGTCGAGAAGCTCGTGACCAGCGAGCGGGTCAGGACCTCGGACATCGACCGGTTGACGATCTGCGAGAAGGTGGCCCGGGGCATTCGCGGCACGTTCTCGCGGATGCGGTCGAAGACGATGATCGTGTCGTAGAGCGAGTAGCCAAGGATCGTGAGCAGCGCCGCGACGGTAGAGCTCGTCACCTCCCGCTCTGTGAGCGCGTACACGCCGGCCGTGATCAGGAGGTCGTGCGCGAGCGCGATCAGGACCGGGACCGCGAACTTGAACTCGAACCTCACCCCGATGTAGAGGGAGATCAAGAGGAGCGAGGCGATCACCGCGATGACGGCGGTCTGGGCGATCTGCGCGCCGAAGGTCGGGCCGATCGAGTTCGTGGAGAACTGCGCCGGGTCTACCCCGAACGCCTGGTCGAGCGCGTCGCGAACCTCGTCCTGCTGGTCGGGCTGAAGCTGCGGCACCCCGATCTGGACGACGTTCTCGCCGAGCTCGGGGGCGTCGACGGCCTGCACCTCGGCATCCTGGAACTCGGGCGGCAGCGCCGCGCGCACCTCGTCCACGTCGGCGGCCTCCTCGAGCGGCGTCTGGATGCGCGTGCCCGACTCGAAGTCGATGCCGAAGTTGAGCCCAAGCCCGGCGATCGCAAGCGCGCCCGCCGCGATGATCGCGCCCGATGCGGAGAAGAACCAGCGCGACTTGCCCATGAAGTCGAATCCCCAGCGCGACCGCTCCTTGCCCGCCCCGAGCGCATGCCGCGAGCGCAGGATCCGTGAGCGGCTGATCGACCCCAGGATCGCCGAGGTGGCCAACACGGCGGTGAAGAGCGAAACGAGCGTCCCGACCCCGAGCGTGAACGCGAACCCCTTGACGCCGGCGGTGGCCAGCGTGAACAGGATGAACGCCACGCCGATCGTGACCACGTTGGCGTCCACGATCGTGCGCAGCGCCTTCGCGTAGCCGGCGGTGATCGCCGCCGGAATCGAGCGCCCGGCGCGGGCCTCCTCCTTGATCCGCTCGAAGATGACGATGTTCGCGTCGGCCGCGACCCCGAGCGTCAGGATCAAACCGGCGATTCCCGGCAGCGTCAGCGTGATCGGGATCAGCTTGACGAGCACAAACAGGAAGACCGCGTAGGTGATGAGCGTGGCGGCCGCCACCGCCCCGAGCACGCGGTAGAAGGCGATCAGGAACAGCACCGTCAGGAGCAGCCCGGCCAAGCCCGCGAGCAGACCCTGGTCGAGCGCCTGCTGGCCGAGGCTGGCGGACACCTGGGTGTTGGAGATCAGCTCGAGGTCGATCGGCAGCGCGCCGATGCGCAGGCTCTCCGCCAGCGACTGGGTCTCCTCCAGCGTGCCGATGTTCTCGATCGAGGCGCCGGTCCGCCCGTCGATCCCCTCAGGGTTCTCGATGAAGTCGATCGTCGCGAGCGAGATCAGCTCGTCGTCGAGGGTGATCGCGAAGCGCTGGAAGCTGACCTCGGGAGGCGTCCCGGGCGCCGGTGGTATCACCTGGGCACCGCGCTCTGCGATCCGCTTGGTTACCGCCGCGAACGCCTGCTGGCCCTCGTCGGAGAACTCGAACGTGACGATCGGCGAGTTCGTCTGCGGGTCGAAGTTCTGCTCGGGGTTGCGGACGTCGTCTCCGGAGAGCTCCGAGTCGTCCTCGACGATCTGGTAGCGGGCGGGGGCGTCGGCGGGCAGGTCCGGCGACTGCTGCGCCTGGATTACGAGGATCCCGCGCGGCACGACCAGCACCTGGCTCTCCTCCGGCACGTCCTCGGTGGAGGCAGAGGCGAGCTGCTCGCGGCAGTCGCTCCCGGCGGAAGCCTGTCGCTGCGCGCCCGCATCGGCCTCGCCGATGTCCGAGAACAGCTCCTCGCAGGTCGGGGCGGGTCCCGCGATCAGCTCCTCATCGGCGCCGAAGAGGTAGTACTGATCCGAGGACTGGCTGTCGTTCTGGCGGTCGTAGAACTCCTGCACCGCCTCCTCGTCGTCCTCGGTCACGTCCGGCGGGAGCTCGGCCGGGTCAGCCCCCCCGGGCGGGAGGTCCTCCGCGTCGGCGGTGGGCTTCGCCTCAGTGGCGCGCTCGACGGCCTCGAACTGCTCGAGCGACCGGGTCAGGGCATCGGGGTTCTGCGTGTTGCCGCCCGCCTGGGCCTCGGTGAGCGTCTCAAGCGGACCGATGCTCGTGAAGACGTTCGGCTCCCAGTCGTAGAACTGGAGCTGAGCGGTCGTGCCGACCTGCTCGATCGCCTGGTCCACGTTCTCGACGTTCGGCAACCCGACCGAGATCTGGTTCGACGCCGCACTCTGAATCTCCGGCTCGGAGACGCCGAGCGCGTCGGTGCGCTTGCGGATCGTCTCGATCGCGTCGTCGATCGCCTGCGGCGTGACCTCCGGGACCTGCGGGGTCGGCTGCCCCTCGTAGACGAGCTCGACGCCGCCCGATAGGTCGAGCCCGAGACGCGTCGACTTCTCGGCGATGGCGATCGCAGCCCCCGCGAGCAAAGCTACGACGAGCGCGATGATCGCGAGGTTGCGACGCCGGCTGGTCATTGACGCTCCGAGGCGCCCCTACTTGGGCGTGAGGACCACCAGCAGCCCGCCGTCCTCGTCGTAGGCGGGGAAGATGTCCGCCTGCGCGGGCTCTGGGCGGTCCCCCTCGGCGTGGACGGTGACCGGCTTGTCCATCATCCGCACGCCCCACTCGAGCGCGGTTCCGATGTGGTCGTCGCCGTTCTCGAACTCGAGCCCGAAGACTTCTCGCACGGGGCGGCCGATCGCATCCGAGTCCCCGAGGCCGGTCAGCTCCCTGACGCCGCGGCCGAGCCCGATCACCTTTGCCTCCTGGTCGAGCACGACGAAGGCCGCGTTCGGGGCCGGGTAGTAATCGTCGAGCAGCTCGAACAGGAATCCGAACCCGCACCGCTGACAGCCGCGCGGACGATCGCGGAAGCCGGCAGTGCGGTCGGTCGAGATGCTGCGGTTACCGCAGTTCGGGCAGATGAAGTTGGGCATCGTCGCGCGAAAGGTTAGGGGTCGAGCCTCAAGGCGAGGTTAGCCGGGGCCGGGCCGCGGCCCGCGGGCGGCCGCGGGGCGGTTGCACGCGTTCGTTGCACGAGTGGGGCCGAGCTGTCACGGAGACGCGCCCGCTGTGGCGAGCCGACCGGAATCCTGGCCGGGGTGAGCGAGGTTTGGCGAGTTGCGCACACCTGTCGTGCGCCACGGGACAAACTTGCGGTGGCCGCGCTGGCCCAGCGCCAGTGGGGGGTCA
>JBPCPH010000203.1:0-2532 GCA_050999415.1 Thermoleophilaceae bacterium | reverse complement strand
TGCGGGGCTAGGCCCCGGGCAACCCCAAGCCCCCGAGCGGTCCGCCGGGACCGGTGAGCTGGTCGAGCCCGCCGCTCGCCGCGCTCATCCGCTTCGAGGCCAGCTCCTGGGCAGAGCGGATCGCCTCGTTGGTGGCTGCGAGCACCATGTCCTGGAGCAGCTCGAGATCCTCTGGGTCAACAGCTTGAGGGTCGATCACGACCTCCCTCACCTCGAGCCCGCCGCTGACCTTGACCGTGACCATCCCGCCCCCGGCGCTGGCCTCGACGACCTCGGCGTTCAGCTCCTCCTGCGCCTTCATCATGTCCGCCTGCATCTGCTGGACCTGCTTCAGCATCTGGTTGACGTTGGGCTGCTTGGGCATGGTGTCGATCCTTGGGTAGGGGGCGCGTCAGCTCGGGTCGCCGGCCGCCGGGTCGCCGGCCGCCGGGTCGCCGGGGGGCGGGTCGCCGGCCGCCGGCCCGTTGTCAGCGGACGGCTCGGCGAACAGCTCGCGCGCGTCGAACTCCGCCTTCAGCCGCGCGAGGAGCTCCTCCTCAGAGAGGAGCACCGGCTGGGCGGCGCGCTCCCCGTTCGAGCGACAGTCGAGCTTCACGGCATGGCCGGTCAGCGCCTGAATCGATCGCTCGATCAGCCGCGCGTTGCCCATGGCCTTCTTCTTCGAGAACTCGGCGTCCGCGGGGAAGTCGAGCACGAGGCAGTCGCCTTCCAGCCCCAACGGCTGCGCTTCGCCCAGGAGCGCGGAGACCATGGCGTTCTCCTCCCTCACGGCATCGACCACTGCGGGCCAGAGCGTCTTCAGGCGCTCGGGGTCGAGCGGCGCCGCCGCTGGGACGCTCGGCTGCGCCGCCGCATCGGCAGCGGCGACGGCGGTGGCCCCCGGGCCGGCCGTCGCGCTCGTCTTGGGGGGCGGCGAGTGGGCCGGTGACGAGTCTGTCGTCGGCGCGGCCGGCTGGGCCACGGTCGCCGGCTCCGTCCTCGCGACCCCCTCGCCGGCGGCGGACACTGCCCGCGAGCTCCTCTCCGGCTGGGCGCCTCGGGCAGGCGTTGCCGCGGCCAGCGCGGCGGTCGAGGCCGCCCCGCTTGAAGGCGACGGCGCGTCCGCCGAAGCACTCGGCGCAGCGACCCCGGCGAGCCGCTCCTCGAGCTGCTCGATCCTGAACATCAGCGCCTGCAGCGAGTGGTCGGCCTGCGGCTGGACCGCCTTGAGGAGCGCGAGCTCCAGGCGAATGCGCGGCTCCGAGCCATCCTTGACCGCGCTCAGCGCCTGTCCGAGCAGATCGATGGCGCGCAGCACCTCGCCCTGCGCCAGGCGGTCGGCCTGAGCGGCGAGGCGATCCGTGTGCTCGGCCGTGACCGAGAACGAGTCCGGAACCTCGCCCAGGGTCTGCACTACGTAGACGTGGCGTAGGTGGGCGGCCAGGTCGCGCATGAACTGGGTCAGGTCGCGACCCGACGCCGACAGTCGCTCGACCGCGATGAGCGCCGCCTTCGGGTCGTGGTTCACGAGCGAGTCGGCCGCCTCGAGCACGAGCTCCGCGTCGGCCACCCCGAGGATCTCCAGCACGTCGTCGAGGTTCACCTCGGTGCCGCCGTAGGTGACGAGCTGCTCGAGCGTTCCGAGTGCGTCGCGGAAGCTGCCGGTAGCCGCGCGCGCGATCATGGCCACCGCCGCGTCGGGCACCTGGATCTGCTCGAGCTTCGCCACACGCTCGAGGACGGTCGCCACCTGCTGCAGCGTGGGCCGCTGGAAGTCGAAGCGGTGACAGCGGTCCACGATCGTGGCCGGCACCTTGTGCGCCTCGGTCGTGGCGAGCACGAACACCACGTGCGGAGGCGGCTCCTCGAGCGTCTTCAGGAACGCGTTCCACGCGGGCGTGGTGAGCATGTGCGCCTCGTCGAGGATGTAGACGCGGCTGCCGCCGCCCATCGGCGCCAGCACGACGTTCTCGCGCAGCTCCCGGATGTCGTCCACCGAGTTGTTCGAGGCCGCGTCCATCTCGACGACGTCTAGCGAAGTGCCGTCGGCGATCGCCCGGCAGGCGGGGTCGCCCGGCGAGAAGTCGGTGCGCGGCCCGCCCTCGGCGTTGAGCGCGCAGGCCAGGAGCTTCGCCATGCTCGTCTTGCCCGTCCCGCGTGAGCCGACGAAGAGGTAAGCGTGATGAACCTTGTCGAGCTCCACCGCGTTTCGGAGCGTGCGGACGATGTGCTCCTGCCCGACGACGTCGTCGAACGACCGCGGGCGATGGCGTCGGTAGAGCGAGAGCATCGGCTCGGCCATCGTAGCCTCGGCATCCGCTCGAACCGGGTTCGCCGCGGCTGGCCGCAGGAGAGAAAAGCGGACCGTGCACCCGTCGTCGAGATTGGGCCCCGAGCGTGCCACCGGTCCTGGACTCCGATCAGGCTTCCCCGCGGCGCATGGACGGGATCGCTTAAGGCTGCTTCCTCCCGGACCTGACCTGGTTCGCGGGCGTCCATCGCGCGGGACCTGGTCATCGACGCCCATACGGCCGGCGTACTGACCCCGAAGCG
>JBPCPH010000106.1:0-4304 GCA_050999415.1 Thermoleophilaceae bacterium | reverse complement strand
CTCTGGGCGCGCAAGCTCCGCACGTTCCTCACGTCGCTCGCGATCGTGCTCGGCGTGATGATGGTCGCCGGCACCTACGTCCTCACCGACACGATCGACCGCTCGTTCGAGGACATCTTCACGCAGTCGAACGAGGGCGTGGACGCGGTCGTGAACTCGCGCCAGGAGGTCCAGACCGACGACGGTCAGCTGCCGGCCTTCTCGGCGAGGCTGCTCGACCGGGTCGAGCGGACCGACGGCGTGGCCGAGGCGGCCGGCGGCATCTTCGACCCGCAGGTGGCGATCATCGGCGAGGACGGCGAGCGGCTCGGGAGCCCGGGCGCGCCGACCTTCGGCGCCTCGGCGCCACCGGAGCCGTTCAACCCCTTCACCTACGTCGAGGGCGGCCCGCCGAGCGCCGACGACGAGGTCGTGCTCGACAAGCAGTCGGCCGACGCCGAGGGCTTCGAGGTCGGCGACACGGTCACCGTCGCGGGCAAGGAGTCGGCGCGCGAGTACACGATCACCGGCATCGCGACGCTGGGCGACGTGGACTCCTTCGGCGGCGCGAGCACCGCGATCTTCACGCTGGCCGAGGCACAGCGGATCACGGGCAAGCCCGCCGAGCTCGACCAGATCAGCGTGGCCGCGGCGGAGGGAACGTCGCCAGAGCAGCTGGCCGCCGCCCTCTCCGACGAGCTTCCCGGCTCGGTCGAGGCCGAGACCGGCGCACAGAACGTGCAGTCGCAGCAGGAGGACGTCGGCGAGTTCATCGGCTTCCTCAAGACGGCGCTGCTGATCTTCGCCGGCGTCGCGCTGTTCGTCGCCGCGTTCCTGATCTTCAACACGTTCTCGATCACGGTGGCCCAGCGAACGCGCGAGTTCGCGATGCTGCGGACGCTCGGGGCAAATCGGCGCCAGATCGTCGGCTCGGTCGTGCTGGAGGCGTTCGCGCTCGGCCTGGGCGCCTCCGTGCTCGGCCTGCTCGCCGGGATCGGCTTCGCGCCGGCGATCAACGGCCTCTTCAAGGCGCTCGAGATCGACCTGCCGAACTCCGGCACGGTGGTCGCGGCGCGGACGGTGATCGTCGCGCTCGTCCTCGGGACGCTGCTCACGGTCGTCGCTGCACTGATCCCGGCGGCGCGTGCCACGCGCGTCGCGCCGGTCACCGGGCTGCGCGAGGGCGCGGTGCTCGAGACCCCGCGCGAGAGCCGCCTGAAGACCGTGGCGGCGGTGGTGCTGACGGCGCTCGGCGTCGCGCTGATGCTGATCGGCCTCTTTGGCGTCCTCGATCCTGGTGAGGCCTGGGTCGGCGTCGGTGCGGTGGGCGTGTTCATCGGCGTCGCGCTGCTGAGCCCGCGGCTCGTGGCACCGCTGGCGGCACTTGTGGGTCGTCCGCTCGAGCGTCTGCGCGGCGTGCCGGGCCGGCTCGCGCGCGAGAACACGGTGCGAAACCCGGGCCGCACGGCGGCGACCGCGGCGGCGCTGATGATCGGCCTCGCGCTCGTGACGTTCGTGACCGTGTTCGCCGCGGGGTTCCGGGCCTCGATCGACGACGCGCTCGACAAGACGATCGCCGGCGACCTGATCCTCGGCAACACCGATGGCTTCTCCGACATCCCGGTCCGCTCGGGCGCGGCGATCGCGGACGTCGAGGGGGTCGAGACGGTCTCGCCGGTTCGCTACACCCAGGCCGAGGTGGACGGCGCCGGCGAGGGGTCCCTGACGCTCGTCGAGCCCGAGACCGTCACCGAGGTGCTCGAGCTCGAGTGGGAGGAGGGCTCGCCGGAGGTGCTGTCGAGCCTCGGCCCGACCGACGCCGCGATCGACGAGGGCTGGGGCGCGACGAACGGCTTCGAGGTCGGCGACACGTTCACGACCACGACCGCCTCGGGCGACGAGATCGACTACACGGTCCGCGGGACGTTCGTCGACAACGCCGACTTCAACGGCAACTACGTGGCCTCGGACGTCAACGCCGAAGCCTACGGCGAGGAGGAGAACGCCCAGAACGTCCTCGTCCGGCTCGCCGACGGCGCGGACTCCACCGCCGTGCGCACCGAGGTCGACGAGATCGTGGCCGCGGAGTTCCCGACGATCGAGGCCCAAAACCAGGAGGAGATCAAGGACTCGATCGGCGAGGAGATCAACACCCTGCTCGGCGCGGTCTACGCGCTGCTCCTGCTGGCGGTGATCGTGTCGTTGTTCGGGATCGTCAACACGCTCGCGCTGTCGATCTACGAGCGCACGCGCGAGATCGGGCTCCTGCGCGCGGTCGGGATGTCGCGGCGTCAGGCGCGGCGCATCGTGCGCTACGAGGCGGTGATCACGTCGCTGATCGGCGCGGTGCTCGGCGCCGTGCTCGGGATCGTGTTCGCGGTGATCGTCTCGAGGCCGCTCGCGGACGAGGGGTTCACGCTCTCGATCCCGGTCGGCACGCTGATCGCGCTCCTGGTGCTCGCGGTGATCGCGGGGATCGTGGCGGCGATCGGGCCGGCGCGGCGCGCGGCGCGCCTCGACGTGCTCGAGGCACTCGCCTACGAGTGACGGGCCCTTCCCTTTACGGGACGGAAAGGCCCTGCTGCCACAATTGAGAGCGATGGAAAGCCGCCCCGAAGCACCGCTCTACCCCAACGACGCCAGGCTGGCGGGCGCCGGCGCGGGCGAGACGGCCTACCCGCCTACCTACGAGCCCGAGCCCGCCGAGCGCAAGCCGGTCTGGAAGCGGGCGCTGGCGATCCTGATCCCCGCCGGCCTGCTCATCGTCAACTTCGGGGCCAAGCTCAAGGGGCTGCTGCTCCTGCTGCCGAAGGTCAAGTTCCTCGCCACCTCGGCCTCCGCGCTCGTGTCGGTGGCCGCCTACGCGCTGATCTGGACCTGGAAGTTCGCGCTCGGCTTCGTGATCCTGCTCTTCATCCACGAGATGGGCCACGTGCTTCAGCTCCGGCGCGAGGGCATCAAGGCCACCGCGCCGATGTTCATCCCGTTCCTCGGCGCATTCGTCGGGTTGGAGGAGCTGCCCAATGACGCCGCCGCCGAGGCGCGCGTCGGCCTCGCGGGGCCCGTGCTGGGCTCGCTCGGGTGCCTGATCCCGCTCGGGATCTACGCGGCCACCGGCGACGAGCTGTTCCAGGCGCTCGCCTACATCGGCTTCTTCCTCAACCTGATCAACCTCGCGCCGGTGCTTCCGCTCGACGGTGGCCGCGCGGTGGCGGCGCTCTCGCCCTGGGTCTGGGTCGCCGGCTGGGCAGGGATGATCGCGCTGCTGATCTTCTTCCCGAGCCCGATCATCCTGCTGGTCGCGATCCTCGGCGGCTTTGAGACCTACCGTCGCTTCAAGCAGCGCCACACCCCCGAGGCGAAGCGCTACAACCGCGTTAGCCCGAAGACGCGCGTCGCGGTCGCCGCCGTGTACCTGGGCCTCGCGGCGTTGCTGGCGATCGGGCTCGACGCCACGTTCGTCGAGCGCTCGCTCAGCGACGCCTGACGCCTTTCCGGCCGCGGCGCGGCCGCCGCGCGGCCAGGTTTACTCATAGAGCTCCCTGGCCTGCAGCGGCGGGAGGATGTCGGGGAGGTCGGGGAGCGGGCCGCCGCCCGAGCCGCCGCCAGCGCCGCCAGCGCGGCCCTTCCTGCGCTTGCGCGGCTCGTCGACCTTCGGGCCGCAGAGTCTGCCGCTCGCGTAGTTCGAGTAGCGGTTGAGGTGGCGGGCCACCTCGATGTAGCCGTCCCGGCCCTTGAGCGCGCCCCAGTAGGCGAACGCGCGGACCGCGAAAGGGTAGCCGGGCGACTTGAGGTCGCCGTCGCTGGTGCGCTCGCGGCACGCGCGCGTGCTCCCGCGCCAGTGGATATAGCCGTCGCGGTCCACGCGGCGGTCCATCCACCTGAGCCCGCGACGGGTCATCGCCTCGACGCGGCGCTTGAGCCGGCCGCCCGGGAAGTAGACGCGGAAGCGCTCCGCGTAGGCGATGCCGACCGTCTGATAGCGGACGTCGTAGCCGCCCAGCTCGGGGTTGACGCCGTTCGAGCGCTGGTTGTCCAGCGCCGCCTTGATCGCGCTGCGGCCGAAGCGCCGGAACGACCCGTTGTGGACGAGCTTCCCCGTCAGCGTCAGCGCCGTCCCAACGCTGTAGCCGCTGTGCGTGTAGCTCGAGTTGCGGCCCTTGAACGCGCCGAAGGCCGCCGGCGTGATCATGTGCCGGGCGGCGCGCTCGAGCTTGTGGCGGTACGACCTCAGCTTGCCGCGGAAACGGCCCGCGTAGCGGGACTTCTGAAGCAGCAGCGCCGAGTGCGCCACCGCCTCGACGAAGAAGGCGTAGCCCTCGGTC
>JBPCPH010000083.1:0-3081 GCA_050999415.1 Thermoleophilaceae bacterium | reverse complement strand
CGCCGCCGTCGAGCCGCAGCACGCGGTCGAGCAGCGGCTTCCCGACCCCGGCAAGCAGCTTCAGCGCCTCGAGCCCCTGGATCGCGCCTACGAGTGCGGCGACCGCTCCGAGCGCGCCGCCCGCCGTCTCGAACGGACCATCCGGATCCGGGAACGCGCAGAGGTAGCAGGCGGACTCGCCCGGGCGGACCGACATCGCGAACCCGCCCAACTCCCGCGCGCCCCCGGTCACGAGCGCGGCGCCCGTCGCGCAGCACGCGCGATTCACCAGCGTGCGCGTCCGCGACGACCCCGAGCAGTCGACCACAACACTCGCCCCGGCGAGGATCGCCTCGGCGTTGGCCTCCTCGACGGCGACCGGGTACGCATCGGCCTGGATGTCCGGATTGAGCAGCCCGAGCTTCGCGACGGCGCTCTCCGCCCTGCTTTGCCCGACGTCGGGCGTGAAGTGCAGCGACGCCCCGTGCAGGTCTCGGGCCGTCACGTCGCCACCATCGACAATCCCGAGTCGCCCCACGCCCGCCGCGGCGAGGTGCGTCGCCGCGGCCGACCCGAGCGCGCCGGCGCCCACGACGATCGCGCTCCTCCCAAGCAGGCGCTCCTGGGTAGCGCCGGTCCAGCCGTCCAGGCCGAGCTGGCCCGAGTAGCGTCCCCCCTCAGCGTCCGTCGGCGTCACCGCACCGGGGCCCGAACGATCGTCAGGGCGCGAAGAACGGCGTCGAGACGTAGCGCTCGCCGGAGTCGGGCATCACCACGACCACCGTCTTGCCGCGCCACTCGTCGCGGCCCCCCACCTCGATCGCGGCGTGGAGAGCGGCGCCGCAGGAGATCCCGGCGAGGATCCCCTCGCGGCGCGCGCAGCGTCGCGCCGTCTCGATCGCGTCCTCATCGGTGACCGCGAGCACCTCGTCGATCACCTCGCGGTTGAGGACCTCGGGAACGAACCCGGCGCCGATCCCCTGGATCCGGTGCGGCCCCGGAGCGCCGCCGGAGATCACGGGCGACGCGGCCGGCTCGACGGCCACGACGTGCAGGTCGGGGTTGAGCTCCTTGAGGCGCTCGCCCGCGCCGGTGATGGTCCCGCCGGTCCCGACGCCCGCGATCAGCGCGTCCACGGCGCCGCCGGTGTCGCGCCAGATCTCCTCGGCCGTGGTCCTTCGGTGGACCTCGGGATTCGCGGGGTTGGAGAACTGGTCGGGGCGGAAGGCGTCGCCGCCGCGCGCGGCGGCGATCCGAGAGGCCGCCTCGACCGCCTCGTCCATCCCGCCCAGGGACTCGGTGACCTCGACCTCCGCCCCGTACAGCCGCAGGAGGCTCTCGCGCTCGCGGCTCATGCCCTGGGGCATCGCGAGGACGAGCTCGTATCCCTTCACCGCGCACACGAACGCCAAAGCGATGCCGGTGTTGCCGGACGTCGCCTCGACGATCGTCGTGCGCCCCGGCTCGATCCTGCCCTCCGCCTCGGCGGCCTCGATCATCGCGACCCCGATGCGGTCCTTGACGCTTCCTCCCGGGTTGTAGGACTCGAGCTTGCCGAGCAGGTCGGCCCCGGCGTCGGACGCCAGGCGGCCCAGGCGCACGAGCGGCGTGCCGCCGACCAGCGCGGCGGGGTCGTCCGGGATCAGCCGTGCGGAGCCGGTGGTGGCCACTCGGCGCAGGGTATCCGCCGCAACCGCATAGAATCCTCGCGCGATCATGGGGGGCCATCGGGGAGCAATCGCAATCGGGGCGGCAGCCTGCGTCCTGTTCGCCGGCTGCGGCGCGACGACGTCCGACGAGGGCGACTTCGACCCGGCGACGGCGGAGACGTTCATCCGCAACAAGGCGCGCGCCGACGTGCAGGCGAACCCGGCGCTACAGCAGAAGGACCCCGAGGACCCGACGGTCGAGTGCCGTGAGCGTCAGGCCGACGAGGAGCCGACCGAGGAGCAGGCGCGCTTCATCTGCGACGTGATGGTCGTCGGCGAGGACGGCACCCCGCTCGGGCAGCAGACCTGGAAGGCGGAGGTCGAGCTCGACACCGCCACGGGCGAGACCGTCGTGCGAAGCTCGCGACGCGTGGCCACGACGATCACGCCGGCGCCGACGCCGTAGGTCGTTTCTAGATGTAGTACATCGGCGCGCTCTCCGAGCGCGCCTCGCGCTCGGCGACCTCCGTGATCGTCGTCCTTTCGAGGACCGCCCGCGCCGCCTCCACTGCGTCGATCCAGATCGGTCCGGCGGCGGCCGCCTCGGCGCGCAGGTCGCCCTCCAGCAGCTCCACCACCTCGAGCACGGTGATCTCCTGCGGCGCGCGCGCGAACGAGTAGCCGCCCTTCACGCCGCGCTGGCTCTGGAGCAGGCCCCCGCGGCGCAGCGTCGCGAACATGCCCTCGAGGAACTGGACCGGGATGTCGCGGCGGCGGGCGATCTCGCCGATCGGCACCGGGGCCGACTCGCCACGCCGCGCGAGCTCGCACAGCGCGCGGACCGCGTACGGTGACTTGCTCGTGATCGTCAGCACCGCGATGGAACTTAGATGAGAGCGGCGATGCTGCGGCTCGACCCGTGGGCGCCGCCGCTCGCCCTCGTGGCGGTGATCTGGTTCTTCTCCTCGCAGCCGGACCTCTCGTCGGGACTCGGAGTCATCGACCTGGTGGGCCGCAAGCTCATCCACGCGGGCGAGTACGCCCTCCTGTGCTTCCTCTGGTGGCGGGCGCTGCGCGGAGGGCTCGGCGGCGCGGGGTCGCTGGGCGCCGCCTTCGCCCTGGCCGTCGCGTACGGCGCCGTCGACGAGTACCACCAGACGTTCGTCGCGGGCCGCAACGGCTCGCCGATCGACGTGGGGATCGACGCGCTCGGGGCGGCGCTCGCCGTGGCGGCGATCAGGTCGCGTCTCGGACGCCGCGACTCCGCCGCGGCAGCGGAACGGCCCGACCGCAGTCGGGAGCGCGCCTCAGCCTGATCCGGCCCGCTCGAGCGCGGCGTCGATCCGCGCGAGCGCCTCGTCGCGGCCCACGAGCGCCACCGACTCGAAGATGCCAGGCGAGACCGTGCTCCCGGTGAGAGCGACGCGCACCGGCTGGAACACCTCCTTGGGCT
>JBPCPH010000029.1:0-2760 GCA_050999415.1 Thermoleophilaceae bacterium | reverse complement strand
GGCGCCGGCCGCGACGGCGTTTCCGATCCCCGACGGCGTGGACGACGGCGTCGCGCTGGCGCTCGTCCTCCAGGGGCTCACCGCCTGGCACCTCTACCGCACGGCAGCCCAGCTCCGCTCGGGGGAGAGCGTGGTCGTCCACGCCGCCGCCGGCGGGGTCGGCACGCTCGCCGTCCAGCTCGCGAAGCCGCTCGGGGCGGGCCGCGTGATCGCCAGCGCGAGCTCGGAGGACAAGCGGGCGTTGGCGCTCGAGCTGGGCGCCGACGCGGCGGTGGACGTTGGCGCTGAGGACCTGGCGGCGGCGCTGCGCGAGGCCAACGACGGCGAGCGCGTCGACGTGGTGCTCGAGATGGCCGGCGGGCGCGTGTTCGACGCCAGCCTCGACGCCCTCGCCCCGTTCGGGCGGCTCGTGACCTACGGGCTCGCCAGCCGCGAGCAGAACGAGATCACGAACGCCCGCTTGCTGCGAAAGAGCCAGGCGGTGGTGGGCTTCTGGCTCGCCCACTGCTTCGGCGACCCCGAGATGATCGGCCCGCCGCTGCGCGACCTCTTCGACCGCGCCGCTCGCGGCGAGCTGCGGCCGGTCATCGGTGAGACCTATCCGCTCTCGGAGGCGCGACGCGCCCACGAGGATCTCCAGGGGCGCCGCACGCAGGGGAAGCTGCTGCTCGATCCGGCGCGGTAGCCGGACGCGCGGGCGCCGCCGGTTGTTCGGCGCGACGAGCCTGAGCTTTCGGACGCATAGGGTCCTCAACCTCAGGCTCGCTGCCGGACCGCCCCGCCGAGCCCTACTCGACCACGGCCTCCGAGACCATCCCCAGCTGGGCGTGCGGCGGGCCGCCCTCGCGATCCGCGATGAAGCAGATCAGCGCGTAGTTCGTCGGCTCGAACGCGAGGTCCACGACTTGGGTGTCGCCGCCCTCCACCACCGCCGTCGAGAAGCCGCGCTCGAAGTCCACCGGCGGCGCACCGCTCTCGTCCTCGACGAAGGCTTCCACGTCTTCGACCGTCGCACCCTCGCGCAGGGGCGCTGCGACGATGTGGTGCGGCTGCTCCCCGGCGTTCTCGAAGGTGACCGGGCCCGCTCCCGGCGTCAGGCCCTCCGACTCGAAGGCGTACTCGCTTGCGGTGATCGTCGCCGCCGCTTCGGGCAGCTCCGCCTCGGCCGCCGCCTCTCCTGTCACCTCGATCGTCGGCGGCTCGGCGTCCGTCGCCGCGGGGCCCGCCGCCTCGGTGTCGAAGACGTAGTAGGTGCCCGGCTCGAAGACCTGCGTGACCGTTCGGCTCTCGCCGGGCGGTGTCGCGCCCACGCCGCCCCCGGCGAAGAACCAGTCCGGCACCGGCCCACCCTGCTCCGCCGCTCCGAGCGCCTCCACGACCTCGGCGGCACTGTGGACGCCCTCCACCCGGATCAGCTCAGCGGCGTGCGGATCCTCGCCGGCGTTATCGAAGGTCAGCTCGACGAGTCCCGGCACGGCCGTCTTCGGCACTTCGAGGGAGGCCGCTCCGCCCTGCTCATCGACTCGGATCGAGAGGATCTGCGGCTCGGCAACCGCCTCCTCCGGCTCCGACTCGCCGCCGCCGCACCCCGCGAGCGCGGTCGCGGCCGCAGCCACGGGGAGTATCGCGATCCAGCGTGCACGCCCTCGGCGTGGGCGGAAGATCAACTAGGGTTTCTCCGGCGTGGGCGTCAAGCGCGCCCACCCTAACCCCTCGCGCGGAGGCCGCCTGTCGGGCGGCCGGGGCTCACGTCCCGGCGCGACGGCCACGTCCCACTACCCTCACCTCCAATGCCCACCTTCCAGGAGCTCGGCCTCTCCGAGCCGCTCATAGACGCGCTGCGCCACCTCGGCTACGAGCGCCCGACGCCGATCCAGGAGCAGGCGATACCGGTCCTGCTCGAGGGCCGCGACGTGATCGGCCAGGCCCAGACCGGAACCGGCAAGACCGCTGCGTTCGGCCTGCCGCTGCTCGACTACGTCGATCCCGGCGACGGCGAGGTCCAGGCGCTCGTCCTGACCCCCACGCGCGAGCTCTGCATCCAGGTGACGCAGGCGCTGCGCGCCTACGGGGAGCGCCGCGGCGTACGGGTGGTGGCCGTCTTCGGCGGCGCGCCGATCCCGGGCCAGGTCGCCCAGCTGAAGGAGGGGGCGCAGGTGGTGGTGGGCACGGTCGGCCGCGTCATGGACCTGATGGGCCGTCACAAGCTGGTCCTCACATCGGCGCGCTACGTCGTGCTCGACGAGGCGGACGAGATGCTGGACCTCGGCTTCCTCGAGGACGTCGAGATGATCCTCTCCCGCTGTCCCTCCGGCCGCCAGACCGGGCTTTTCTCCGCGACGATTCCGCCCGAGATCAAGCGGCTGGCGGAGACCTGGATGTACGACCCGCAGACGATCAAGGTCAAGGCCGCCACCCTGACGATCGACACCGTCGAGCACTGGTTTGTCGGGGTCGGGGACCGGGAGAAGCCCGATGCCCTGGCGCGGGTGCTGAAGGCCGAGCGTCCCGAGCAGGCGATCATCTTCGTGCGGACCAAGATCGGCGCCGACCGGCTCGCCCGTTCGGTGTCGCAGCGGGGGGTGAGGGTCAAGGCGCTCCACGGTGACATGTCGCAGGGCGCCCGCGACGGAGTGATGATCGCCTTCAAGGACGGCCGCGAGCGCCTGCTCGTGGCCACCGACATCGCGGCGCGCGGGCTCGACATCTCGGGCGTGACGCACATCCTCAACTACGACATGCCGAACTCACCCGACCTCT
>JBPCPH010000038.1:0-7511 GCA_050999415.1 Thermoleophilaceae bacterium | reverse complement strand
GTGAGCTTGGCGGCGATGCGCTCGCGCACGATGCCCTTGAGCGCCTCGTCGTGCAGCCGCTGAACGACCTCCTCGAAGTACCCCTCGACGAGCGTGCGCACCGCGTCGTGACGGGGAATCCCGCGCGTCGTCATGTAGAAGACCTGGTCCTCGTCGATCTCACCGACAGTGCCGCCGTGGGAGGCGGACACGTTGTCGGTCTCGACGATCAGCGAGGGGATTGCGTCGCCCCTGGCGTCGGGCGACAGGAGCATCGAGTGCGTCTGCAAATAGGTGTGCGTGTTCTGCGCGCCGCGCTCGATCTGGATCAGGCCCTCGTAGGAGGCGCGCGACTCGCCGGTCAGCGCGCCCTTCCAGATCGTGTCGCCGGTCGTGTCGCCCTGCTCGTGGAGGTCGGTCGTGAAGAGATCGAGGTGCTCGCTGCCCTCGGTGAAGTAGAGGCCCGTGTGGCGCATGTCCGAGCCGCGCTCGGCGGTCACGATGTCGAGCCTCTGCTTGGTCAGCCGGCCGCCGAGGTGGATCGGCACCCACGAGCAGTGGGCGTCGCGCGCGACCTCCACGCGCTTGGTCGAGACGTCATAGACCTCGCCGGCGCCCCAGTCCTGCAGGTGGGCGAGCCGCGCCCGTGCGCCGGGCTCGAGGTAGAGCTCGAAGGCGCCCGCGTGCAGCGCCTGGCCGTCGAAGTCGGGGGCCAGGCAGTACTCGCGCAGCGAGCACTCGGCGATCTCGCCGACCACGCCGAGCGTGTGCGCGTACTGGGCGGTGCCCGGCTCGTCGATCAGGTAGACGACCTGGAGCGGGCGCTCGAGCTTGACCCCACGCGGGACGTGCGCGAAGGCGCCGCCGGTCCAAAAGGCGGCCGTGGCCGCCGGGAACTTCCCCTCCTCGTGTGAGAGCCGGCGCATGTACCAGCGCTCCACGAGCTCGGCGTGCTCTTCGACCGCGCGCTCGAGCGACGTGAGGACGACGCCCTGCTCCGCGGCCGCGTCGTCGAGCCAGGAGTGGACGGTGCTCGCCCCGCGCTGGACGATCAGACCCGACAGCTCGCCGGCGTCGGGGAGCGCGTCGCGAACGACGTCGGGGAGCTCGTCGAACGATCCCACCGCGTCGTAGCGGCGCGCCTCGAGCGCCTCGAGCTCGAGCCCGCGCAGGTGGGTCGTCCAGAACCCGGACCGCCGCCAGGTCGGGACCGGCTCGCGCTCGTACACCTCGAGCGCGGTCCGCCGCCGCTCCTCGACGAAGTCAGCCGGCATCGACGGCGCGGGCCACGCCCGCCTCCTCGCGAACGAAGTCGTAGCCCTTGTCCTCGAGCTCGTCGGCCAGCTCCGGCCCGCCCTCGCGGACGATGCGGCCGTCGAGCATGATGTGGACGAAGTCCGGCGTGACGTACTCGAGGATCCGCGTGTAGTGGGTGATGATCAGGACGCCGAGCTCGGACCCGCGCATCGCGTTCACGCCGTCCGAGACGATCCGCAGGGCGTCGATGTCCAGCCCGGAGTCGGTCTCGTCGAGCACCGCGAACGTCGGCTTCAGCATCGCCAGCTGGAGGATCTCCGCCCGCTTCTTCTCGCCGCCCGAGAAGCCGTCGTTGAGGTAGCGGCTCGTGAACTCGCGGTCGATCTTCAGGAGATCCATGTTCGCCTTGAGCTCCTGGCCGAACTCCTTGACCTTGATCGGCTCGTCGCGACCGGCATTCATCGCCATCCGCAGGAAGTTCGCCACCGAGACCCCGGGGATCGCGGCCGGGTACTGGAACGCCATGAACAGTCCCGCGCGCGCGCGCTCGTCCGGGTCCGCCTCGGTCATGTCTTCGCCGTTGAGGAAGACGCTGCCGTCGGTGACCTCGTAGGAGGGGCTGCCCATGATCGTGTTGGCGAGCGTCGACTTACCCGAGCCGTTCGGCCCCATCAGTGCGTGCGTCTCGCCCTTGCCGACCGTGAGGTCGACGCCGTGGAGGATCTCGAACTCCTCGGTGCGGACATGCAGGTTCTTGATCTCCAGGCTCATGCGGCTGCCTTCTTCCTCTGTGCGTTTGCGGCGCTCGCGCGCCCTGTCTCGACGAGGTCCGAGAGCGTGATGTCCTCGAGCGTGCCGACGATCGCGCCCTGCACGCGTGTCCACAGCAGCTTCGTCGGGCATGGCCGATCCGTGGTCACCTCGCGGGCGCAGACGGGCTCGCCGTCCGCGCCGGCGCCAGCTGTGATGCACTCGATTGGCGCGATGCGGCCTTCGAGGGCGCTCACGACTTCGGCCATCGTGATGCTAGCGGCGGGTCGCGCCAGCGCGTAGCCGCCTCGGGCGCCGCGGCGGCTCGTCACCAGCTCCGCCTCCCTGAGCCGCCGGGCGAGGTGCTCGAGGTAGGCGAGCGGGAGCCCCTCGGCCTCGGCGATCGTCCCGAGCGCGACCGGCTCCTCGTGGCCGCGGTCGGCAAGGTGGGCCATGACGCGGACGCCGTACTCGGCTCGGGTCGAGAACATCATCGACAGAAATCCTACCTCCCAGGTAGGGGAAGGACGGCCTACGGGTGGAGGAAGACGGACGCCGAGCGCGCTGCGGGCCGAGACGCGCCGGTCGCCCCACGATCGACGACGCACAGGCCGAGGCCGTGCAGGTCCACGGTCAGGAGCACGCGCTGGTCGGCGGCGATCCGCGCCCAGGCGCGCCGCATCCCCTTCGACCAGGTGATGTCGTCGAGCAGGATCACGCCCGGCCGGCGCAGCCGCGCGGTCACGCGCTCGAAGTAGTCGAGCGTGGGGCCGAGCTGATGGTGGCCGTCCACGAAGGCGAAGTCGACCTCGCCGGCGCCGTGAAGGGCGGGGTCGAGCGTCTCCTCGAAGCGCCCGGCGCGCGCCTCTACCCGCGCGGCCAGCCCGAGCCGCTCCAGGTTGGCCAGCGCGAGCTCGACCCGAGAGGGGTCCGCCTCGAGCGTCACGAGCCGACCCGCGCCGCCGGCCAGCTCGAGGCCGGCCGCCTGGTAGGCCGTGGACAGGCCGATGCACGTGCCGAGCTCGAGCGCGCGGCGAGCGTCGAGCTCGCGCGCGAGGTGAAGCAGCACGCGACCCCAGCGCTCGGGCTTGCTCGCCTCGAGCGCGAGCCGCGCGACCGGCGAGCGTCGGACGCGCGCACCGTCGGCCGGCTCGCCGGACCACGTCGATCGCGTGCTCCTGATCACCTCGTCCGAGCGGCCGAGCTCGGCCCGGAGCCCCTCGATGCGGTCGATCCAGGCTTGTTCGGGCGCCTCGGGGGCGGCCGAGGCGGCCGTCAGCGCGCGTCCCACCGCGGCCACCGTCGGCTCGGAATCGGCGATCAGGCGCGCCAGGGTCCGGTCGCGGGCGCGGCGGCGCTGGGCGCGCACGTACGCGCCTCGCGCGCGCGCCCCGATCAGGCGAAGGCGTTCACGGCGCCGGCCTTCCGGCGGCGCGTCGGGCACGGCCATCCGCTACCCGGCCGTCTCGAGCGCTCGGACGTCGTGGGCGATCCGCTCCGGCGTGGCCTGCTCGAGCGGGAAGGCGACCCTCTGCAGCCCATCACCGTCGACGAGGACGATCCGAGCCTGGTGCTCGGCGCCCGGCAGCTGCGGCTGGATCGCGTACGCGTCCCACAGCGGCCGCAGCTCGGCCTCCGAGCCCAAGGCGAAGTCCATCCGACCGGTCATCCGCTGCTCGGACAGGAACGCGCGCGCTCGCTCGGCAGTGTCATTCTCGGGGTCCACCGCGATCGCCAGCGCCGGGACGTCGTGCCCGAGCTGGTCGAGCGCGCCCTTGATCTGCTGGGCCTGGGCCGGGCAGGTCTCGTCGCAGGTCGTGTAGAGAAAGGTGACGATCACCGGCCCCCCGCGGAAGTCGCGCATGCGGACCGTCTCGCCGTCCTGGTTTGGCAGCGCGAAGTCAGGCGCGCGTACGCCGTCGGGGAGCACCGACCCGGCGAAGCCGGTGGCGGCGGTCAGCGGGTCCTCTCCGGCGGCCTCCTCGCCTCCTCGCCCGGCGACCAGCACGAGCGCTCCGAGCGCCAGGACCGCGGCCAGGACGAGCGCCATCAGCACGCGCGGATGCACGCACGAAGCCTAGCCGCCGCTACGATCCGCCCAGGGAGCTCCGAGCGGGCGCGGCGGCCCCCAACCCGCTCTCGGCGCCTCGCTATACTTTTTGAAGTATTAGTCAACCGAGTATTGGGAGTTTCTCGATGGCAAGCGGCGCCGAAGTCATTCGCAGGGCGAAGGATGAGATCCGGGAGGTGGACCCGCGCGAGGTCCGCGACCTCAGCTTGAACGGGGCCGCAAACGGCGCCGTGCTGGTGGACGTCCGCGAGCAGCACGAGTTCGAGGAGTCGCACATCCCCGGCGCCGTGCACGTGCCTCGCGGCCACCTCGAGTCCCGCATCGAGGGCGCCGCGCCGGAAAGGTCGCAGCGGGTCGTCCTCTACTGCGCGTCCGGCAACCGATCGGCACTCGCGGCCCACACCCTCCAGCAGCTGCTCGGCTACGAGCACGCGGAGTCGATGGAGGGCGGCATCACGCTGTGGAAGGACCGCGGCTACGACGTGGAGGTGCCGCGCGCGCTCACCGCCGACCAGCGCCAGCGCTACTCCCGTCACCTCCTGATCCCCGAGATCGGCCTCGACGGGCAGATGAAGCTGCTCGATGCCAAGGTGCTGCTGCTCGGGGCGGGCGGGCTCGGTTCGCCGGTCGCGCTCTACCTCGCGGCCGCCGGCGTCGGCACGCTCGGGATCGTGGACGACGACGACGTGGACCTCACGAACCTCCAGCGCCAGATCGCCCACACGAACGACCGCGTCGGCACGCCGAAGGTCGACTCGGCCGAGCAGTCGATCGCCGACATCAACCCCGACGTCGAGGTCGTCAAGTACAAGACCCGCCTCGACGCCGAGAACATCATGGAGATCATCGATGGCTACGACGTGATCGTGGACGGGGCGGACAACTTCCCCACGCGCTACCTCCTGAACGACGCCTCGGTTCGCCTGCGCATCCCGGTCGTCTCGGCCTCGATCCTCGGCTTCGACGGCCAGCTGTCGGTCTTCGCCCCCTACGAGGGGCCGTGCTATCGCTGCCTCTACCCGACGCCGCCGCCCGCCGAGCTCGCGCCCTCGTGCGGCGCCAACGGCGTGCTCGGAGTCCTGCCGGGAACGATGGGAATGCTCCAGGCGACGGAGGTGATCAAGCTGATCGTGGGCGTCGGCGAGCCGCTGGTGGGCCGCCTGCTGCTCTACGAGGCGTTGAGCGAGACCTTCACGGAGCTCAAGGTCAAGCGGGACCCCGAGTGCCCGATCTGCTCCCGCGACCCCGACTCGATCTCCGATGACGAGATGGGGCAGTTCCCCGACTACGAGGCCTTTTGCGCCGGGTAACGCCGTGAGCATCGTCAAGATCCCGCCGGTCCTGCGCTCCTACACGGACGGGGAGCGAGAGGTTTCGGCGGACGGCGCCTCGGTCGGCGACGTCCTGGAAGGGCTCGCCGCGAGCCATCCCGACACGCGCGGCCAGCTCTTCGACGAGCGGGGCCAGCTCAACCGCTTCGTGAACGTCTACCTCAACGATGAGGATGTGCGCGTCCTCGACGGGCTCCAGACCGCCGTCGGCTCGGACGACACGCTCGTGATCCTTCCGGCGATGGCGGGCGGTGCCTAGACTCTCCGGACCGATGCTCGAGCCGCGCCTCGACAACCGGCCGTGCGGGGGCAAGTACGCGGACATCGTCAAGTCGATCGGCAACACGCCGCTGGTCGAGCTGCCGCGGCTCTCCCCGAAGCCGGACGTGCGGATCTTCGCCAAGCTCGAGAGCTACAACCCGACCGGGTCGGTCAAGGACCGCGTCGCGCGGTCGATGATCGAGGACGCCGAGGCGAGAGGCGCGCTGGGCGACGGCAAGACGATCCTCGAGCCGACCTCCGGCAACACCGGCATCTCGCTGGCGATGATCTGCTCGCGCAAGGGCTACCGACTCAAGGTGGTCATGCCCGACAACGTCACCCGCGAGCGCACCGAGCTGCTCGAGATGTACGGAACGGAGATCGTCTACTCGCCCGGCGAGGAGGGCTCGAACGGCGCGGTCGCGAAGGCGCTGCAGATGGCGGAGCAGGACGCCTCGTACTACATGCTCTACCAGTACGGCAACGAGGCGAACCCGCGCGCGCACTACGACGGAACCGCGGTCGAGATCCTCGAGGAGCTCGACGAGGTCACGGCGTTCGTCGGCGGGCTCGGCACCGGCGGGACGCTGATGGGTTGCGCGCGCCGCCTGAAGGAGGAGGACTCGGAGACGCTGATCATCGCCGCCGAGCCGCGCCAGGGCGAGAACGTTCAGGGCCTGCGCTCGCTGGACGACGGCTACATCCCACCGATCCTCGACCTCTCGCTGCTGGACCGGAAGATCCTCGTCTCGAACCGCGACGCCGTCGTCTGGACCAAGCGCATGCTCGCCGAGGAAGGCCTGTTTGTGGGCGTATCGAGCGGCGCGATCGCCTCGATCGCGGTGCGCGTCGCATCCGAGCTCGACGAGGGCAACGTCGTCTTCGTCGTCTGCGACGACGGCTGGAAGTACCTCAGCTCCGGCGTCTACACGAAGCCGCTCGAGGAGCTCGAGGCGACGATCGAGTCGGCCTCGTTCTGGTAGGCGCGGCCGGCGGCCCGGCGCCCTTGCGGGGTCGGTCTCTAGCTCCCGCTTCCGACCTGCTCGCGGTCCTTCGACGACTTCGAGCGACGGCTCTGCGAGTCCGAGTCGTCGTCGTCGTCCGAGTCCATGCTGACCGCGTTCTTGAACTCGCGCATGCCGCGTCCGACCGAGCGCCCCATCTCCGGCAGCTTCTTGGGCCCGAGGACGATCAGGGCGATGACCATGATGATCACAATCTCGAGCGGTCCAACGGAAGGCATCTCATCCCTTTCTGCGGGTCGCGGCCGAGGATAGATCATCCGCGGCGCACCAGATGGCGTCTCCACGGCGCCGTGGGTCTGGGAGCCCACGCGGCCGCGGAATCAACCATCTAGCCTTGCGCGCGTGCGGATCGCGGCGACCCAGCTCAAGGCCCTCGTCGAGCACGCTCGGGAAGAGGCGCCGAACGAGTGCTGTGGCTACCTGCGCGCCGCGCAGGGGCGCGTGGAGGAGGTCTTCCCCGCGCGCAACCTACGCAACTCGCGTTACGGGTACGAGCTCGACCCCCAGAGCCTGTTGGCCGCGAACGAGCTCGACGACGCCGGCTACGAGGTCGGCGTCTACCACTCGCACCCGCGAAGCGCTCCGGAGCCCTCCCAGACCGACATCAACCTCGCGCACTACCCGCACTGGACCTACCTGATCGTGTCACTCGCGGGCGACGCACAGGTGCGTGCGTGGCGGATCTTCGACGGCCGCGTGGAAGAGGAGGAGCTGGCTGTCGTCGAGAATGTCTAGCGGCGCCAGGCGCGAACCGCTCGCCTGCCCGGCGTGCGCGCGGCGCTACGAGCTCGACGAGCGCTTCTGCGCCCACTGTGGGATGCCGCTCGTCTACGCGGG
>JBPCPH010000127.1:0-4104 GCA_050999415.1 Thermoleophilaceae bacterium | reverse complement strand
CCGAGAGTCCGGCGAGGGCGGCGCGCACGGTCTCGCGCCGCAGCGCGAGCTCAGCCTGATCCTCCGGCGTGACCGCGAGCGAGTCGTCGGCCGGCTCGGCCTCGAGCGCGACTCGGCGCTTTCGCCGACGAAGCTCGTCGAGCGCGGCGTTGCGGGCGATGCCGAAGAGCCAGGCCTCGTGGGTCCCGCGCGACGCGCGGAAGCTTCTGCGGCGGCGGTAGGCGCGCTCGAACACCTGCGCGGTGACGTCCTCGGCTGCGGCGCGGTCGCGCACGAGCGACGCGACGTAGCCGTAGACGCGCGGGAAGGTCTTGCGGTAGAGGGACTCGAACGAGTCGGTCGCGACCCCCGCGGAGAGCCGCGGAGCGGGTTGGGCGATCGCGTCGCTCACACCACCACTACGACGGAGCGAGCGGCTCGTCACAGGGCAGGTCGCGGTGCGGGCTGAAAGAGCCGCGGGTCGTTGGTGATCACGCCGTCGAGGCCGAGCGCGTCGAGGCGGGCGATCCGCTCGGGGTCGTCCACGGTCCAGGCGAACAGCTGGCCGCCGGCTTGCTGTACTGCCGGCACGAGCTGCTCCGTGATGAGCAGCCAATGGACCATGAACGCTTCACAGCGCCCCGCTCGCAGGGCGGATGCCGCCTTCGCGGGCAACCGGGCCCGCAGGAGCCGCAGCAGCACGTAGGCGCCGGGGGCGAGGATCGTCCGCGTGTAGTCGCGCTGCGCGCGCGGCACCGACCACCCACGCCTCAGGCCGGGCGCGAGAGAGCCGATGCGATCGAGGCTCTTGGGATAGAACGAAGAGATCAGCGCCCGGTCGGAGAGCCCGCGCGCGGCGAGGCCCTCGAGCACCTCGCGCTCGTAGCCGGGCAGCTTCATGTCCACGTCGAGCTCGACGCCGGCGTAGGCCTCGCCGGCGAAATGGTCGAGCCCCTCCTCGAGCGTGATCGGGTCGCGACGCTCGGCGTCGCGGGAGTCGTGCGCCAGGACGAGGCGCCCGTCGCGCAGCCGCAGCACGTCGAACTCGATCATGTCAACGCCGGCGGCGAGCGCGGCCTCGAAGCTCGCGACGGTGTTCCCGGGCGCGACGGTGTCGGCGCCCTTGTGGCCGACGCGCTTGACCGGCGGCAGGTCGGCCGGGCGGCTCATCGCTGGCAGCACGGGCACCAGTAGGTGGTGCGGTTGTCGTCGCCCTGCCCGCGCGCGCACACCAGCGTCCCGCAGCGCCGGCACGGCAGCCCGGCGCGGTCGTAGACCAGCGTCCGAGTCTCCGCCTGCCGGGCCGGGCGCTCGGGCTCGAACGTCACGATTCGCCCGCCGCGCTCGGCGGACCGCCGCATCAGCGGCCGGGCGGCGCGTACGATCGCCCGCGCCTCGTCGTCTCCCACGTCCCGGACCGCCCGCCAGGGGCTCACCCCCGCGAGGTGGCACGACTCCGACTTCCAGATGTTCCCGATCCCGGCCACGTTGCGCTGGTCTGACAGCGCGTCGCCGATCCCGCGCGTGGGGTCATCCTCGCGAAGGCGGCGGACGAAGACGTCCTCGTCGAAGTCGTCCCGCAGCAGGTCCGGCCCGAGCCCCGCGAGCCGCTGGTCGAAGCGCGTCCGGCTCTCGGTCATGAGGTCGAGCACGGGGCCGTCGAACTGAACGACCTCGCTGTCCTCGGTTCGGATCACGAGCCACGCGCGCCGCGGCGAGCGCCGCCAGCGCTGCCCGCGGCCGTAGACGCCCCACTTGCCGCCCATCCGCAGGTGCGAGTGAAGCGTGAGGTCACCGTCGAAGCGGAGGAACAGGTGCTTGCCGTGGGCGTCCACCGATCGCACCGTGCGGCCGGCAAGGCGCTCGGGCCAGCGATCGTGGCGGTGGCGCGGCTGCGGCGTCTCGATCGCGAGGATCGGTCGCCCCACGAGCGCAGCACCCACTCGTCGGGCAGCGTGGTGGATCGTGTCGCCCTCGGGCATCGGCGGGCACGCTCAGGGCACGATCAGCAGTCCCGGCCCGCCCGTCACCTCTCCGATCACGGCAGCCGCCTCACCACGCTCGGTCAGCTGCGCCTTCAGAGGCTCGACGCGTCCCGGGTCGACCGCGATCAGCAGGCCGCCGCTGGTCTGCGGGTCATACAGCGGTAGGAGCTCGTGATCGGAGACGCCGTCCGCGCTGACGCGTTCCTCCAGATACGAGCGGTTGGTCTCGAGGCCGCCCGGGTAGCACCCGTCAGCGCCGAGCATCGCGGCGCGATCCCACACCGGCACCGCTTTGCGACGGAGCTCCGCGCCGAGCCCGTCGGGTCCGAGCATTTCGAACAGGTGTCCGAGAAGCCCGTAACCGGTCACGTCGGTGGCGGCCGAGGCGCCGACCTCCTGCATCGCGTCGCGGGCGCCCCTGTTCAGCCGTGTCATCGCGTCGAGCGCGTCCTCGACCTCGTCCTCGGCGGCGAGCTGGCGCTTGAGCGCGGTCGTGATGATGCCCACTCCCAGCGGCTTCGTCAGGACGAGCGCATCGCCCGGCCGCGCCCCGCGGTTGCGCACGAGCAGCCGGCGGTCGACGTGGCCGGAGACCGAGACGCCGTACTTCGGCTCGCTGTCGCGCACCGAGTGGCCGCCGCACAACCGCGCGCCGGACTCGGCGATCTTCGCGCCCCCGCCCGCGAGGATCTCGCGCAGGATCCCCAGGTCGAGCTCGCGCGGAAAGCAGACCAGGTTCATCGCCGTGAGCGGCTCGCCACCCATCGCGTAGATGTCCGACAGCGCGTTCGTCGCCGCGATCTGGCCGAAGCGGTAGGGGTCGTCCACAACGGGCGTGAAGAAGTCGACCGACTGGAGCAGGATCAGGTCGCCGAGCTCGATCCAGCCGGCGTCGTCTCTGCTTTCCATGCTGCTGGCAAAGCCGGCGCCGTCTTCGGGGGACATTCCCGCGAGCGCCAGCTCGAGGTCCGCCGGCGCGAACTTTGCGGCGCAGCCCGCCGCCTGGCAGTAGCTCGTCAGCCGGACGGGAGCCTGCTCGGTCATCGCAGTCAGCTTAGGGCGCGTCTGGCCGCGACTAACGTGTGCGGCCATGTGCGGCACGCTGCTGTCGGTCAACGTCGGGCGCGCCCGCACCCTGACGCGGCGCGGGCGGGCGGTGCCGACCGGGATCTGGAATGGGCCCCTAGAGGGACGAGTGGCGGTGCGCGCCACCAACGTCGACGGCGACGAGCAGGGCGACCGTGCGGACCACGGCGGACCCGACCAGGCGGTCTACGCGTACGCGCGCGAGGACTACGAGTGGTGGGAGGGAGAGCTCGACCGCGACCTGGCGCCGGGGACCTTCGGCGAGAACCTGACGTTGCGAGGCATCGACGTCAGCGGCGCACGAACGGGTGAGCGCTGGACGATCGGCACGACCGTGCTCGAGGTCTCGGCGACGCGCACGCCGTGCTGGAAGCTAGGCGTGCGGATGAAGGACCCAGGCTTTGTCAAGCGCTTCGGCGCGGCCGAGCGCCCGGGCGCCTATCTGAGGGTCGTCCGCGAGGGCGAGCTGGCCGCGGGCGATGGTGTCGCGGTCGTTTCGCGCCCGCGCCACAACGTGGACATGGCGCTGATGTCGCGCGTCTTCCTGCACGACCGCTCCCGTGCCGGCGAGCTGCTCGAGGCCGACGCGCTGCCGCGGCGGTGGCGAAGCTGGGCCGAGCGGCAATCGGCGTGAGCGCTCGCCCAGCTCGCCCGTCGCCCGAGCCAATGCCCGAGGTCGTGATCACCCCCTACCGCGACGGCCCGCTGCTCGTCCGCGGTCCGTTTCGCCTGCGCGACCAGGACGGCCGGGAGATCGTGGTCGGCCGCGAGACCGTGGCGCTGTGCCGCTGCGGCAAGTCGCGAATCCGCCCGTTCTGCGACGGGACCCACAAGCTGACCCGCTTCCGCGCGCCGAGCAGCCTGGAGGTCGAAAGCGGCAACGGGCAGCGGGAGCCGGGCGAAGCGGGCGCGCGCCGCTGAGCCGCCGTCAGGCGGCGGCGTGCGCGGCGAGTGGCTCGCGCAGCGAGCTAGAGCCCGCCTCCCACGCCGCGAGCAGCTCGCGCGCCCAGCGTCCGTCGAGCTCGCGCAGCGCCCGCGCCCCCCACAGGACGTC
>JBPCPH010000087.1:0-4564 GCA_050999415.1 Thermoleophilaceae bacterium | reverse complement strand
GATGTGCTCGCGGATGTGGATGTCCTCGAGCAGGTAGTCGGCGAACTCGCGCTCGTTGAACCACGTCGCCTTCCAGTCGTGGATGTAGCCCACGCGCAGGCCCTCGGGGTGCACCTTCTGTCCCATGCGGCGGGCTGCTCCTAGCTCTTCGGGGTCAACGTCAAGGTCATGTGGCTCGTCCGCTTGCGGATGCGAGTGGCCCGGCCGAGGGCGCGCGGGCGGTAGCGACGGATCGTCGGGCCCTCGTCCACGTACGCCTGATGAACGATCAGCTCGTCGGCGACGAGCTCATGGTTGTTCTCGGCGTTGGACACGCACGATTCAAGCAGCTTGAGGACGTCGCGAGCCACGTGGCGCGGGGTGTGTCGCAGGATGGCGCGCGCGTCGCCGACGGACTTGCCGCGGATGTGGTCCACCACGAGCCGCGCCTTGCGGGGAGCGCAGCGGACGTAGCGCGCGTGCGCGCGCACGATCACCTCGCCGTTCGCCTGCCGGCGCTCGCGAGTGGCGCCGCCCCCGGACTTGGTCGCGACAGCGCCGGTCTCGGCGGAGCCGCGGCGCCGTCGCTTGGGCTGGTCGGTGCTCATCGCTCCCGAGAGCCTCCCGCGTGACCGCGAAAGACGCGCGTGGGAGCGAACTCCCCGAGCTTGTGGCCGACCATCGACTCCGAGATGAACACGGGCACGTGCTTGCGCCCGTCGTGGACGGCGATCGTGTGGCCCACCATCTCGGGGAAGACGGTCGAGGTGCGCGACCACGTCTTGACCATCTGCCGCTGCCCCGACTGGTTCATCGTCTCGATCCGCCTCATCAGGCGGTCCTCGACGAACGGTCCCTTCTTGGACGAGCGTGACATCGCCTACCTCGTTACCGCTTCTTGCGCCGGCGGCGCACGATGTCGCGGTCGGATCGCTTTCGCTTCTTGCGCGTGGGGTAGCCGAGCGTCGGCACGCCCCAGGGCGTGACCGGATGGCGGCCCGGCGTGGTGTGCCCCTCGCCGCCGCCGTGAGGATGGTCCACGGGATTCATCGCCGTGCCGCGGGTCTGCGGGCGCTTGCCGAGGTGGCGGCTGCGGCCCGCCTTGCCGAGGGTGATGTTCTGCTTGTCCGCGTTCCCGATCGCGCCGATCGTGGCCCGGCACTCCGTTCGCACCATCCTGACCTCGCCCGAGGGCAGTCGCAGCGAGGCGCGCTCTCCCTCCTTGGCCACGAGCTGAATCGCAGCGCCGGCGGAGCGACCGAGCTGGCCGCCGCGGCCGGGTGTGAGCTCGACGTTGTGGACAACGGTGCCAGTCGGGATGCGGCCGAGCGGAAGCGAGTTCCCCACCGCGATGTCGGATCGCTCGCCGGACATCACGGTCGAGCCGACGCGCAGGCGCTGCGGCGCCAGGATGTAGCGCTTCTCGCCGTCGGCGTAGTGGACCAGCGCGATGTGGGCGGTCCGGTTGGGGTCGTACTCGATCGCGGCGACCTTCGCCGGCACGCCGTCCTTACGGCGCTTGAAGTCGATCCTGCGGTAGCGGCGCTTGGCGCCGCCGCCGCGGTGGCGCGAGGTGATGCGTCCGCGGGTGTTTCGCCCGCCGCTCTTCGGACTCCCCTCGACCAGCGCCTTCTCGGGCTCCTTGCGCGTGAGCTCGCCGCGGTCCGACCATGTGGAGAAGCGGCGCGCGGGGCTGGTCGGCTTGTGTTTCTTCAGGGCCACCGGGCTCAAGCCTCCTCGCCCTCGAAGAGCTCGATCGAGTCTTCGGGATGGAGCTGGACGATCGCCTTCTTCCACTCGCGCGTCTTGCCCGAGGTCCACCCGCGCCGCTTCGGCTTGGACTTGACGCTCATCGTGCGCACGTGCCGCACGCGCACGCTGAAGATCTCCTCGACCGCCTGGCGCACCTGCGTCTTGTGCGCGCGGTCGTGAACTCGAAAGGTGTACTTGTTGGCGCTCAGGAGCTCGTAGCTCTTCTCGGAGATCACCGGCTTGATGATCACGCTGCGCGGGTTCACGAGCCGCCCTCCTCGGACTCCTGCGAGCGGGTGCCGCGACGTTCGGCGGCCGGCGGCGATGCGATCGCCGTGAGCCGCTCGAGGGCGGCCGGGGAGGCCACGAGCGTGCGCGCCGCCACCACGTCGGACACGCCGACAGCCTCCACCGCTAGGACGGTGACGCCCTTGAGGTTCCGGAACGACTTGGCGCACGTCTCCTCGGCGACGGCGCCCGAGGCGCGGGTGCCGTCCCGGCGCCGCTCGTCATGCGCCAGCACGACGAGCGTCCGCGTCGCATCCTGACCCTCGATCGCCTTGGCCGCCTGCTTGGTCGAGGGCGCGTCGAAGCTCCCGGGGTCCACGACCGCGAGCGACTCGCGCTTCGCGTGGGCCGAGAGCGCCGCCCTCAGTGCTCGCCGGCGCGCCTTGCGGTTGACCTTGACCGTGTAGCTGCGCGGCTTCGGCCCGAACGCCACGCCGCCGCCGACGCGCTGCGGGGTGGACAGGGCGCCGGCGCGCGCCCGCCCCGTCCCCTTCTGGCGCCACGCCTTGGTCCCGGCCATCGCGATCTCGCCGCGGGTCTTCGTGGAGGCCGTGCCCCGCCGCTTGGCCGCGAGCTCGGCCCGCACGGTCTCGTGCACGAGCGAGTTGTGGAACGGCTCGGAGAACACCGCCGGGTCGAGGTCGGCCTTCTTCTGGCCGCTGAGGTAGGGCGCCTTGGCGCTCTTGGCGGCCATCAGCGGTCGCTCCGGATCTCCACCGCGCCGCCGGCCGGCCCGGGCACCGAGCCCCGAAGCAGCAGCAGGTTGCGGTCGGGGTCCACCCGGACCACCTCGAGGCCGCGCTGAGTGACCCGCTTCGCTCCCATCTGGCCGGGGCCGCGCATGCCCTTGAAGACGCGCGACGGGGTGGCCGAGGCGCCGATCGAGCCTGGCGCACGGACGTTGTGGGAGCCGTGGGACACCGGGCCGCGCGAGAAGTTGTGGCGCTTGACCGTCCCCTGGAAGCCCTTGCCCTTCGACTTGCCCGCGACCTTCACGCGGTCGCCCGGCTCGAAGGCGCCCACGGTCACGGTCTCGCCGACCTGGTGCTCGCCGGCCTCGTCGCGGAACTCGGCCAGGTGCTTGAGCGGCGGAGCATCGGCCTTCTTCAGGTGGCCGAGACGAGCCTTCTGGAGGTGCTTCTCCTTAACCTGTCCGAACGCGAGCTGCACGGCCTCGTAGCCGTCGCGGTCCATCGTGCGCACGCCGGTCACATGGCAGGGCCCGGCCTCGACGACGCTGACCCGCTCGACTCGCCCCTCCTCGGTGAAGACCTGCGTCATCCCGAGCTTCGTTCCTAGGAGGGCGGCCATGTCAGACCAGCTGGATCTGAATGTCGACGCCGGAGGGCAGATGGTCGAGTCGCTGCAGTGAGTCGACCGTCTTGGGCGTCGGCTGGAGGATGTCGATCAGGCGCTTGTGGGTCCGGATCTCAAAGTGCTCACGCGAGTCCTTATCCTTGAACGGGCCGCGGATCACGCAGTAGACGTTCTTCTCGGTGGGCAACGGGACCGGTCCGGAGATGCTCGCGCCGGTGCGCCGAGCGGTTTCCACGATCTCGCGGGCGGCCGTCTCGATCGCCGAGTGGTCGTAGGCCTTGAGCCTGATCCGGATCTTGTTCTGCGTTATCGCCGCCATGCGTGTCAATCGCCCTTGGACGCACCAAGGGCGGGCCCGTCTCCCGTGGGCCCGCCCCCAGAAGCATCCTGTCGCGAGAGGTCTGTGCCTACTCGGTGACCTCCGTCACTACGCCCGAGCCGACGGTGCGCCCACCCTCGCGGATGGCGAAGCGAAGGCCCTCGTCCATCGCGATCGGCTGGATCAGCTCGACCGTCATCTCGACGTTGTCTCCCGGCATGACCATCTCGGTGCCCTCGGGGAGGTTCGCAACCCCGGTCACGTCGGTCGTGCGGAAGTAGAACTGCGGCCGGTAGCCGTTGAAGAACGGCGTGTGGCGGCCACCCTCCTCCTTCTTCAGGCAGTAGACCTGCGCCTTGAACTTCGTGTGTGGGGTGATCGAGCCCGGCTTGCAGAGCACCTGCCCGCGCTCGATGTCGTCGCGCTTCGTGCCGCGCAGCAGACAGCCCACGTTGTCGCCGGCCTGACCCTCGTCGAGAATCTTGCGGAACATCTCGACGCCCGTGACGACCGTCTGAGCCGAGTCGCGGATACCGACCAGCTCGACCGTCTCGCCGGTCTTGACGATGCCCTGCTCGATGCGCCCGGTGGCCACCGTGCCGCGCCCGGTAATCGAGAAGACATCCTCGACCGGCATCTGGAACGGCTTGTCGAGGTCGCGCTCGGGCTCCGGGATGTAGTCGTCGAGCGCCTGCGCGAGCTCGAGGATCTTCTGCCGGTGCTCCTCGTCGCCCTCGAGCGCCCGAAGCGCCGAGCCCGTGACGAACGGGATGTCGTCTCCGGGGAAGTCGTACTCCTTGAGCAGGTCCTTGACCTCCTCCTCGACGAGCTCGAGCAGGTCCGGGTCGTCCACCATGTCGGACTTGTTGAGGAACACGACGATGTAGGGGACGCCGACCTGGCGCGCGA
>JBPCPH010000031.1:0-6558 GCA_050999415.1 Thermoleophilaceae bacterium | reverse complement strand
CGAGCCCCTCGAGGTGGAAGGCGATGGCCCGACGCATCTCGCGCTCGCAGTCATCGATCGTGGCACCGGTGGCCACGCATCCTGGAAGGTCTGGCGACCAAGCCGAATAGTTCGACGACGGCCCGCCCTCGATCAGAACGAGGTAGCGCGTTACCTGTTCGCTGATCTCGGTCATCGCTTCAATCCTGCCTGACGCAGGATGCTCGCTTCGGTCTTTGGATGCAAGTCGTCCCGAGGCTTGCCGGCGATCGTCAGGCGTCCGGGCTTCGCCGGGTGCTTGAACTGGCGATGACTTCCCCGTTGGCCTACTTGTCGCACCCATCGCTTTCGACCAGCTGCAGCATGGCTCGGACCTTCACGTCACTCCACGAGCCGCACCTCGAACGTGAGCCCGGTCGCCAGCGCGTCGCCGCCGATCAGCGCGAGGATCTTCGCCACGTAGGCCTGCGTCTCGGGATAGGGCGGCACGCACCCACACGCCTCGACCGGCGCCGGTCCCGCGTTGTACGCCGCCAGCGCCAGCGGGACGGACCCGAACTGGCGCAGGAGGTCGTGCATCAGGTGGGCCTGGGCATCGATCGCCTCGTCCGGGTCGAACGGGTCGTCGAGGCCGTAGGCCGCGGCCGTCGCCGGCATGAACTGGGCGATCCCCTGCGCGCCGGCCGGCGACACCGCATCGGGATTGAAGCCTGACTCTACGTAGATCTGAGCCGAGATCAGCGCGGCCGAGACGCTCCAGCGCCGCGATGCGGCGATGATCGCCTGCCGGTACTCAGCCGGAACGTAGGCGGGCACCGCGCTGCCGCCGCGCGGCGGGTCGATGCCGAAGCCCACCGACGTGCTCCCCGTGCTGCGGACGTAGCCGTAGTGCCAGGGCTCCCAGGAGTACCGCTGCTCGAACCCGAAGCGTTCGGCGTTTCGAGAGAGCCAGTCATAGGCCTCCGGTGGGCCAAGGTCGAGCTCGGTCCCGTAGCGGTGGAGGCTCTTCCCCGGCGGCGCCACGTACTTGGGATCAGGGTTCTGCGCGTACAGCTCGGCCTGCTCGGCGTCCGAGCGAAAGGCGCTCGTGATCGTCAGCGAGATGCCGGCCTCGCGCTTCGCCGCCGCCTCCATGCGGTCGAAGGCCTGGGCGACGTCCGGGCGCATCGGCTTGCCCTGGCGGTAGGCGAACGGCCCCTGGTACTCCCCGCCGGCTCCCTCGAGGTCGCCCGTCACGACGGGAATGAGCTCGGCCACCGCGCGTCCCTCGACTTCGACCTGCCTGAGCGCCTGCCCGCTCGAGTCCGCTCCGGCGAGGCGCACGTCCTGCTCGCCGCTCACGACCGCGCGCACGCGCAGCGGGGCGAGCCCGTCGCCGCCGGATAGCCGCACGTCGCCGGCCGTCAGCGTGAACCCGTTCTTGCGCGCCCCCCTCACAGCGGCGGCCTCGGCGAGGGCGACGAACTCGTCGCGGTCGAGGTGGCGTGGATTGGCGGCGCCGGAGCGCAGGTAGGGCGGCTCGAGCAGCCGCGGGTACGCATCACGCATTGCGTGAGCCGCTGAGATCGAAGCCAGGTCGGCGGCCCGCTGGTGGCGACCTTTGCCCGTCAACCCCTGCCCGATCGCGCCGAGGATCAACGTCCCCGTGACGAGCGCGCCCGCGAGCCCGAGGAGCAGGACGATCGCCTGACCCGATTCCGCCCCCAGGCGGGCTCGGACCGATCGAGTGCGGAAGCGGGCTCTGAGCGCCCGAGCGCCGAACGGCCGGCGACCGGTCGCGCTCACCAATCGCTCCTCACGGCCTCGCAGATCGAGGCCAGCCCGGCGATCCCCTCACCGAGCGTCCCGCGTGGATCGCGGCCGGCCAGGGCGAGCCGCGCCCCAACGCGCGAGCGGACGAGCGTGATCTCAGCGCGACCGCTCCAGCCTTCGGCCTCGTCCTCGCCGGCGCCGTTGAGAACGACCAGCGGAGGAGGACCGATCCGAGCGAGCGAGGACGCGACGACCGTTGCCAGCGCCGGCTCGACGTCCGCGGACGCGACGAGCAGCGCATGGTCGGCGAGCGACAGGGGCGCGCCGGGCGGCTCGCCGTGGCCAACGTCGAGCACCAGCGGGGCGAGGTGGCGCACCGCGTCGGCCAGCCGCGCCTGGTCGCCGCCCTCGACCAGGCAGAGGCGGCCCGCCGGGCGCAGGGTGCGCCCGTCCCCCGCGCCGACGGCGCGCGCCAGGCGGGCGGATTGGCCCGCGCCGATCGCAAGCGTTCGACCGCTCGCGCTTCCGGCGACCGCCGCCGCTCCCGCCGGGTCGCTCGCCGCGAGTCCAGTGGCGATGGCGCGCGCGACCGTCGTCGTGCCGCACCGTGAGGCGAGCCCCACGACGGCGACCACCGGCCGCAGGCTGATCGCCGGGCGAGCGGGCGTCTCGAGCGGCTCGACGAGCCACGCTCCCGCCCTGGCCAGCACGCCGGCCGCCACCCGCCGGCCGCGGTAGGCGAGACTCGCGCTCACCGGCGGGGCGCCCCGGCGTTCATCCGCGCGGCGCCCTCACCGCGGCCTCGGAGGTCACCTCGAGCTCGTCGCGCAGGACGGTGACCGGCGACGGCGGCTCGAGCGAAACCTCGACGCGTCCCTCGTCGACTGCCACCTCCATCCCCGCACGCGACCAGCCGGGAAGGGCGTTGCGGGCGGCCGCCTCGGCGTCGCCTCCTCCGGCGAGGGATAGGGCTCCCGCCTCCGCGGCGTTCCCCGCGAGGACGGCCGCGTACCCGACCGCGAGGGCCTGAAACAGGAACAGTCCGAGCACGAGCAGGACGGGGAGGGCGCCGAGCAGCTCGACGCTGGCCTGGCCGGCCCGGCTGTCGGCGCGGGGCCTCACGGCGACCCCGGCTCAAGGTGGGCGCTCGCCGCCACGGGGATCGGCGTCTGCCACCGGTGCAGCAGGAACGGCACCAGGATGCGCACCTCTACGGCGCCGCCGTCGGCCCGCTCCACCTCCATCCCCGACTCGAGCCCCTCTGGCAGAGCGCTACGGGCCGCGCGCTCGGCGTCCTCCCCCACCGCGTCCGCTCGCGCCGCGACGCGCGCCGCGTCCGCGCACATCCACATCGCGTGCCCGGCGAGCACCAGCTGCCAGATCACGATGCCGACGAGCAGAACGAACGGCAGCGCGGCCAGCATCTCGACCGACGCCTGCCCGCGCTGACACCGTGCCCACACGCGCTTGACGGTCGCGCGCCGGGGCCGGCCGCTCAAGACGCGCGTGTAAACGAACCGCTACCGGGCCGCTACGAATCGGACATGGCCGCGCGGCCAGGATCAGAGCGCGAGGCGCAGCATCAGCCGCGTCGCCCCGCTGGGAGTGTCGGCGGAGAACCCGAGCCGTCGGTACAGCCCGAGCGCCTCGGAGTTGTCCGAGTCGGTGTCGAGCTCAATCCGCCGGCACCCGCGCGCGCGAGCTCGCTCGACCGCTGCCTCGACGAGCGCAGCGCCGAGACGCCGCCCGCGGGCCGCCTCGCGGACGAACAAGTCCTCGAGCCAGCAGTCGTCGGCGGAGTGCCAGACGCCGTAGCGGTAGCGCAGCTGGCACACCGCGGCCGGCTCGGCCCCGACGGACGGGGTCGCGAGCAGGTACTCGGCGCCCGGGTCGCCCATCAGGCGCTCGACGCTCGCGGCGAGCGCTGAGTCCGCCGGCCGGTCGCGACCCATCCAATCCCGAAACTCGACCATCAGCCCGGCGACCACGGACGCCTCCTCAGGCGCCGCGACCCACACCGCCGCCCTCACTCGTACGAGCGCACGCGCGTATACACCCAGTAGACCCCGTACGAGCAAAGCCCGAGCAGAGCGAGCCACGCAAATACGCCGGGTGCGCCGGCGCCGAAGAGCTGCTGGGTGGCGGCGAACGTGAGGAACGCGAGCGCGACCGAGCCGTACAGGACCAGCCGCGTGCGCTCCTCCATGGCGTCGAGCGTGAAACGGTTCTCGCGGTAAAGGCGGTAGCCGAGGAACGCGATCGCCACGAAGAACCCGAGGATCAGGACGGTCAGGAGGCCGTTCAGCGCCGGCCCGCCGCCGGGGACGATCGTGATCGCCAGGGCGACCAGCAGCAGGCTGCCGAACTGGAGCGCGGTCTTCACGGGCGAGAGGTTACGCGGTGGTCCGGGCCGCCTGACCGCGCCGTATCGGCGCTCGACGGCGCGCGCTAGGAGATCACGCCCGCCGCCGCCAGCGCGATCACCACGGCCCCGAGCGCCACCCGGTAGGCGACGAAGACCTTCGTTGTGTGGGTGACCAGGAAGCGGAGCAGGAATGCGATCGCCGCGTAGCCGGAGACGAACGCGAACGCGGTCGCCACGGCGAGCGCGACCAGGTCGGAGCCCTCGGACCCGCTGAACTCGCCGAGCTCCAGCAGTCCAGAGAGCACGACCGCCGGGATCGAGAGCAGGAACGAGAAGCGCGCCGCGGTCTCGCGGCGCAGGCCGAGGAACAGGCCCGCGGTGATCGTGGACCCCGAGCGCGACACCCCCGGGATCAGCGCCAGCGCCTGCGCGAAGCCGACCACGACCGCGTCGCGCAGGCCCACCGTCTGCAGGTCGCGGGTACGCGTGCCGACCCGCTCGGCCAGCAGCAGCACCAGGCCGAGGACGATCAGCGCCGTCCCGATCAAATAGAGGTCGCGCGCACCGGTCTCGATCTGGTCCTTGAACGCGAGGCCGAAGATCGAGATCGGGATCGTGGCGATGACCAGGTACCAGCCGAGGCGCGCGTCGAGCTCCGAGCGCAGCTCCGGCTCGCGGAGGCTGCGGCTCCAGGTGCGGACGATCCGCAGCAGGTCGCGCCGGAAGTAGATGACCACCGCGAGCATCGTTCCGAGCTGGGTGACGGCCGTGAACGCCGCTCCGGGGTCGGGCCATCCGGCGAAGGCCGGGACCACGCGCAGGTGTGCCGTGCTCGAGATCGGCAGGAACTCGGTGATCCCCTGCACGATCCCGAGGACGATCGCCTCGAAGATCGACACGGCCGCGGAAGCCTAGTGGGGCGCGGGGCCCCTGGCCGGACGCTCCTCAAAGCGCCGCCGCGAGCGCTCGATCTCCTTGAACGCCTCCTCGCGCGAGTACCAGCCGTCCACGGTGACCTTCTTGCGCTCCAGGTCCTTGTAGACGGAGAAGAAGTGCGAGATCTCGTCCCGGAGCTGCTCGGCCAGGTCCTCGAGCGTCTCGAGGCTGTTCCAGGTCGGGTCCGAGAGCGGCACGCACAGGATCTTGTCGTCCACGCCCTTCTCGTCCTTCATCTTGAACAGCGCAATCGGCTTGACGTCGATCACGCAGCCCGGGAAGGTCGCCTCCGAGACGCAGACCATCGCGTCGAGCGGGTCGCCGTCCTCGGCCAGCGTTCGCGGGACGAACCCGTAGTCGGTCGGATAGACCATCGACGAGAACAGGAAGCGGTCGAGCTTGAGCACCTGCTCCTCGGTGTCGAACTCGTACTTGTTGCGGCTCCCCTTCGGGATCTCGACGTAGCACTGCACCGGGTCGGCGGCCATGACGGCGCGAGCTTAGTGGTCCCTGCCTCCGCCGGCGGCCGCGCCCGCCGGGACCGCGGCTGGGCCCGGCGGTACGATTGCCGTCCATGCGGTCCCGACTCGCGCGCACCTCCCTTTTCGCCGCGGCTTGGCTCCTGGTGCTCGCCCCCGCCGCGCTCGCACAGGAGGACGACGTGACCGACAACGGCGAGGGCCTGCTCGGGGAGGTCGACGACAAGATCATCACGTTCTTCTCGCTCGGCGTGGTCGCCTTCTTCACGATGGTCGTGATCCTCGCCACGCTCGTGCAGCAGCGGCTCGAGCGGCGCAAGGACGAGAAGAAGGCCTCCCGGGTCCGCCAGCGCATCGGTTGGTAGCGCCGGTCGCCTACGAGCGCCGGGGCGCCGCGGCGGTTCTGACGATCGACCGCCCCGAGCGCCGCAACGCGGTCGACGGCCCGACGGCGCAGCTCTTGGGCGAGGGCTTCGAGCGCTTCGAGGCCGACCCGCAGGCGCGCGTGCTCGTGCTCACCGGCGCCGGCGCCGTGGCCTTCTGCGCGGGCGCCGACCTCAAGGCGATCGAGACCTTCGGTCCGCGGATCGACCTTCCGGAGGGGCCGCTCGGCTTCACGCGTCGCACGGCGTCGAAGCCCACGATCGCGGCGATCGGCGGCTGGTGTCTCGCCGGCGGCCTCGAGCTCGCGCTCTGGTGCGACCTTCGGATCGCCGCCGAAGGCTCGACGCTCGGCTTCCCGGAGCGGCGCTTCGGCGTGCCGCTGATCGACGGCGGCACCCAGCGACTGCCGCGGATCGTGGGGCTCGGGCGGGCGCTCGACATCATCCTGACCGGGCGGATGGTGGCGGTCGAGGAGGCGCACGCGATCGGCCTGGTCACCGAGGTCACACCGCCTGGCGGCCATCTCGATCGCGCGCTCGAGATCGCCGAGGCGCTCGCGTCCTTCCCCCAGGACACGATGCTCGCCGACCGCGCGGCGACGATCGCGGGCATCGGCATGAGCTTCTCGGAGGGGCTGGCGCTCGAGTCGCGCAGCGGGCGCCC
>JBPCPH010000024.1:0-2708 GCA_050999415.1 Thermoleophilaceae bacterium | reverse complement strand
GCCGCGAATCGAACCCGGGGCTGGTGCTCGTCGAAGCGCTGCCCGAGAGCTACTACCGCAAGCATCACATCCCCTGCGCGATCAACATTCCCCCCGGGGAGGTCGACGAGCTCGCCCCGGAGCTCTTGCCTGACAAGGACGCCGAGATCGTCGTCTACTGCTTCGACGCGGAGTGCCCGAGCTCGGTCGCCGTGAGCGAGCGGCTTCAGGAGCTCGGCTACTCCGACGTGGCCGATTACCACAAGGGTAAGCAGGAGTGGCTCGACGCGGGCCTGCCGATGGAGCGGACGATTCGGTTCGGCTCCCCTCCGCGCACCCGCAAGACCGTGGCACCGGTCGCGGCGCTCGGAGAGGCTGCATAGCAGGCGACGGGTGATCGAACCAGATGACGAACGACCACGCATCCGCCCCAGCCACGACGACCGTCGCCGCCGTGCCCGAGGGCGCACTTGCCCTCGAGCGCGGCGCGCCGTTCCCCGACCTCGACCTTCCCGACCACACCGGCCGCTCGCGCCGCCTCTCGGAGCTCGCGGGCGGCGACCCGGTCGCGCTGATCTTCTCGCGCGGCTGGTGGTGTCCGAAGGAGCAGCGTCACCTCCGCGAGCTCGTGCAACTCCAGGACGAGTTCGAGGTGGCCTACGCGCGAATCGTGGTCGTGAGCATCGACCCCATGGGGGTCCAGGCCGCGTTTCGAGCCGGGCTCGGCGCCCGCTTCACCTTCCTGTCCGACGCAGACCGGAGATGGCTGCCCACGCTGGGCCTGCTCGAGGCGACCGACACCATCCACGAGCCGTACCAGCCGGCGGCATTCACGCTGCTGCCCGACCTCTCGGTACACCGCGTCTACGACGGCTACTGGTACTGGGGGCGCCCGACGATGGAGGAGCTCCGCCGGGACATGCGCGAGATCACGCGATCGGTGCGCGCCGACTGGGAGCTGCCGCGGCAGTGACACCTCGCACCCCGTTCACCCACGTCGTCTTCGACGGAACGCGCCTGACCCTGGATCGGCGCGCCGCGGGAAGGCGCCTGCGCGCCGACTCCCGGTGCTTCGACGGCCCCGTGGTCCAGGACGCGTACGCGCACGTCTGCGCGGTGCCGGACCCGGAGGCGCGACTGCCGTTCGACGCTCCCGAGGTCCAGCAGGCCAGACGCGACGCGCTCGCGTCCTGGATCCCGCGCCTCGCGAACTCGTTCGTCTGCCTCACGACGCTCGCCGTCGACGCCGTCAACTACGGCGGGGCGATCACGGTCGCGCGCGACCCGGCCGCCTTCGCGTCCGACCCCTTCGCCCGCCTCTTCCCCGGCACGATCGTCGAGACGGACCTCTTCGCCGAGGTCCAACCACCCGCGGGCCCCGTGATCGAGCGCTACGCCGGGGCCCCGTGGCCCGGCGGCAGCTTTTAGTCCAGCCGTGGTCGCGCTCATCGCAATCCTGGTCGCTGCCCTTGCACTGGTCGAGGTGGGCGCCGGCCTGCTCGCCGTCGGCCGCCTCGTCGAAGCTGCCCTTACGGCCAGGGAAACTGGGCCCCGGGCGGCCCCCGCCGTTATGGACAATCGAGATCGGGACCATCAGGATGACGCTTGATGGGGCAGCGCGCCACTGCGGAGGACGCCGACGACAGCGAGCTCGTCGCGCGCCTGAGAGCCGGGGACGAACGCGCCTTCGCGACGCTCGTGGAGACTCACCAGCCCGCCATGGTGAGGGTCGCCGAGCTCTTCGTCCCGAGTCGCGCTGTCGCGGAGGAGGTCGCCCAGGAGGCGTGGGTGGGCGTGCTTCAGGGGCTCGCGAGCTTCGAGGGGCGCTCCTCCCTCAAGACCTGGATGTTTCGCATCCTCACGAACCGTGCCAAGACGCGCGGCGAGCGCGAGCGTCGCACGTTGCCGATGAGCGCGCTCGAGTCGCCCGACCTCGAGGGAGGCGGCGCGGCCGTGGCTGAGGATCGCTTCCACCCCGCCGACGACCCCGCTCGAGGAACCCTCTGGGCACGGCCGCCGCGACCGCCCGACGTCGAGACGATCGCCGGCGAGGGCCACGAGCGGCTCCTCGCCGCGATCGAGAAGCTGCCGTCGGCGCAGCGGGCGGTGATCACGCTCCGCGACGTCCAGGGCTTCGACTCCGAGTCGGTGTGCGACCTGCTCGAGGTCAGCGCCGCCAACCAGCGCGTGCTGCTTCACCGCGGGCGCTCGGCCGTGCGCTCCGAGTTCGAGCGATACCTCGAGGGGGGCGACGACAGATGAGGTTCCGGACGCCGAAGCTCACCTGCCGCGAGCTCGTCGAGCTCGTCACCGACTACCTCGAGGGAGCGCTGCACGCGCGTGACCGTCGTCGCTTCGACGCCCACATCGCGGGCTGTGAGGGTTGCCAGGCGTATCTCGCCCAGATGCAGGTGACGATCGACGCGCTCGGTGAGCTGCCCGAGGAGCGGATCGCTCCTGAGGCCAAGCGCGAGCTGATGGAGCTGTTCGCGGATTGGAAGCGCTAGCGGCGGGGCCGCGGTCGCCTGTAACGAAAGGGCGCACCCGCGGACGGTAGCCCCATGACCACAGCAATCAAAAATATGAACGGAGCGACGAGCACGAACGGGTCCGAGCCGCTCGCGACGGCCACCTTCGCCGCCGGCTGCTTCTGGGGCGTCGAGGCGCTCTTCGACGCGGTTGAGGGAGTGGTGTCGACGAGAGTCGGCTATACCGGTGGCTCGACCGCG
>JBPCPH010000198.1:0-4335 GCA_050999415.1 Thermoleophilaceae bacterium | reverse complement strand
GTCGATCGCGAGCGCGAGGAAGAGCGCCGGATCCTGCACGTCGCGATGACCCGCGCCGAGCGGCGGCTGATACTGAGCGGAGCGGTTGCGCTCGAGAAGCTCGACCGCGTCCCCAAGCCGGCCGAACCGCTGATCGCGCCCGTGCTGCGCGCGCTCGGCTGGGAAGCCGGGCGGGGGTCGGTCGATCTCGAGCCCCCTCCGCTGCGCCCCGGCCTCGAGGGGCAGTTCGCGCCGGTACGGGTCGCCGTCCGCACGCGGGCTCCCGGGGACGAGCCGAGCGTCGCGGCGCTTCCGGCCTCCGACCGTGCCGCGGCCTCGGGCCTCGCAGCGCCGGCCGCGCCCGTCTCACCCTCCGGGCCCGCCTCACCGTCCGGACTCGCCTCACCCTCGGACCCCGACCTCGCCGCGCTGCCCGACCCCGACCTGGCCCCGCTCGCGGCTCGCGAGGGGCCGCCGGTGAGGGCGGTCTCCTACTCCGCCCTGTCGCTATATGAGCGGTGCGGCTATCGCTTCTACGTCGAGCGCGTGCTCGGCCTGCGTCCGCGCCTCCCGCCGGTGTCACGCTCCGAGGCCGGGGAGCGGGCCGACGAGGCTCACGAGGCCGACGAGATCCACCCCGCCGCGGACGATGACGACGGCGTGGCGACGCGGTACGGACTCGGCCGCGTGGTTCACGAGCTGCTCGAGCGGAGCGCCCGCGCCGGATGGGCGACCCCGGCCGAGGACGAGGCGGCCGACCTGCTTCGTCGCGAGGGCCTCACCCCCGACGCCCGCCACGTGGCGCGCGTCGAGGCGCTCGTCGGGGGATTTCTGGGCGCGCCGATCAGAGCGGAGCTCGCAGGCGCGCGCAGCCTCCACCCAGAGGCGCCGTTCGCGTTCCGCGCCGGAGGGCTTCTGGTGCGCGGCGAGATCGACCTGCTGGCAGACCTCGGCGACGAGATCCTGGTGCTCGACTACAAGTCGGACGCCCTCGCCGGATCGGCGCCGGCGGACCACCTGGAGCGCTACGAGGTGCAGCGGCGTATCTACGCGCTTGCGGCGCTGCGCCGGTACGGGCGCCCGGTGCGCGTGGCCTACGTCTTCCTCGAGCGCCCGGGGGAACCCGTCGAGCAGCGGTTCGACGAGCACGAGGCGGTGGCGATCACCGACGAGGTGGCGGGGCTCGCCGGAGCCGTGGCCGCCGGCCGGTTCACGGTGACGGACTCTCCGGAGCGCTCCCTGTGCCTGGACTGCCCGGCGCGCGAGCGTCTCTGCGTCCACGGGCCCGAGCTCACCCTGCGCGACCCGGCGTCGGCCTGACCGCGGCCGCCGCACGGTTTCCGTCGGGGGCGGCGCCTACCTTCTCGCTGTACCTGCACGCGAGGAACGGAGAGCGGAGCGCGCATGCCCCTGTGCTTCATAGAGCCCACCGAGGCGATTCGGGTCGTGGCGGAGTCGGTCGGTCGCGAGGCCCGGCGGCAGCTCCTCGGCGAGGTGGTGCGCGCCTGGGTCGACGAGATCCCTGACGACGAGCTCGAGGTCCACTACGCGAAAGCGGTCGATGACCTGGATGACGACGACCTCTCGATGCTCGCCGCCTGGCATGCGTCGCTGGAGGTCGGCCACGCGATCGCCAGCAAGGAGTTCCTGGTCAAGGCGTTCCCGAGCCTCGGCGAGCACCGGCGCGAGGCGCTCAAGATCGCGGCCGGCTTCAGGGGCGACGAGGCGTTCGACGCGGGAGTCAGCGAGGAGCAGGCGCTCGGCACCGTCCTGCCCTGGCTGTCCGCGGAGCGGACCATGGAGCTGGCCGCCGAGGCGATCGAGCTCTACTGCTGGGATCGCCTGGGAAGCGAAAACTGACGGCTGCGAGTCGCCCTGCCGGCGTCATCGGTCGCTCGCGTGCAGAGCACGCGTCGCTCCCTGCTTCCTGGGCAGGGTGACTCTCGCTCGCCAGTTGTCGCTTCCCCGACTCCGAGAACTGACGGCTGCAAATAGCGAGAACTCTGCGGCCGATGCCCTTGACGCCCAGCTCGGGTGGTGGTTTCCTGGCTCGCGAGACGCGGACTGGACGCAGAAGAGCGAGGCCTAGAGATGAGAGGCCCGCCGCGCTAGCCGCCGGAGGCTTCGGTCGCCGGCAGGCGCGCTTCTCAAAGCGACTTCGTCCGCGTCTCATTTTGTGCGGAATGACAGCACCGCGCAGGAAGGAAGCGCTGCGCGGACCGGCCAGCCCCGGCGGCGCCTCAGCCGAGCGCCGCCTCGAGGTCCGCCATCGCCTGCCGCGTATCGTGGAACTGGATCGCGCGCATGCCGAGCCCGCGAGCCGCGTCGCAGTTCACCTCGACATCGTCGATGAAGACGCACTCGTCTGCTCGCAGCCCGTCGCCCAGCCGCTCGATAGTCAGCTCGTAGATCTCCGAGTCCGGCTTTCTCATCGCGACGAAGGCCGAGTCGACCACGATCTCGAAGATCTCGTCGATGTCGGGCAGGAGCGGACGCCAGTGGGGCTCCCACTCGCGCACGTTGTTCGTGAGTAGCGCCGTCCGCAAGCCGCGCCTTCGAAGGTCGCGCATCAGCGCGATCATCTCCTCGTTCGGGTTGAGCGCCTCGAAGTAGGTCTCCCGGAACTCGTGGAGGGTGACGTCGCCACCCAGCTCGCGCTCGAGGCGTCGCAGGAAGTCGTGCTCGGTGACCCGTCCGAGCTCGAGCTGGTGCAGCGGGTGCCGCCCGTCCGCCTCTGTGATGCTCCCCATCGCCTGGCCGAGCGCCTGGGGCGTGACGCCCGAGCGTCGCTGGTAGGCCGCGAACGACTCGATCAGCGGCGTCGTCAGGACTCCGCCGAAGTCCGAGATCACCGCTCGCGGCGGCGCGCTCACGCGGCCTCCGGCGGCTCGCCTCGGACCGTGAGCTCGTAGGCGCCGACGCCCTCCCGTCCTTCCATCCGCCACGCGAAGATCGACGCGTTCACGCGCAGCCCCGGCAGCTCGAGAGTCGTTCCGCTGGTCAGCGCACCGGAAGCGCGGCGCGGGAAGTCCTCGCCGGGGAGCCAGAGCTCCAGGCTGGCGCTGCGCTGGCGTCCATCGCCGTCGTAGATCGTCGAGAGACGCGCGTCCTCGACCGTTCTCAGCTCGCCGTCCGTGACGAGCACGGCGGAGACGAGCTCATGACCGTGTCCCAGTGCGCCACGAGGGCGGCGGGCGACCGCGAGGACCGCGTGCCCGGGGTCGAACAGAGCGGAGATCGCCCTGAGCGCGTCGAGGCCGTCCCACTCGGGCGGGGAGACCGTCTCGGCCGCGGTTCCGAGGCAATCGATCGGGGTGCCGTCGACGGTGCCGCTGACGTGACACACGCGCACGCGCGAGCCGGCCAGCTGGGCGACCTCGGAGACCGGTTCGAACTCGAGCCGGAGCCGGTCCTCGAGCTCGGCGCGGTAGGTCTCGCCGCGCGTCTCGATCTCCGGAACGCCGCCCACCGCGCTCGGGTTGGCGCCCTCGAACAGCAGCGTGAGGCCCGCTCGCGCGATCCCGTGAAGCTGGCGAGAGGGATCGAAGAAGGAGAGCGAGACCGGCGCCTCGCTCACGGCGACGCTCCGGTCACTGCTCGAGGCGCTGTCGCCCGGCTTCGTCCGGGGGGTCGGCGTCGGTGGCCGTGCCCTCGACGTCGTAGTCGCGCCTGCCGGCGCCTGCCGGCCCACCCCGGCCGCGACCGGCGCGGCCGGATGCCGCTCTGCCGCCGAGCCCCGCGACTCCGACGAACATGCGTTGGACGACCAGCCGTCCGACGACCCGCCGGGCCACGGCGCGCGTGGGCGGCAGCAGCAGGAGCAAACCGACCAGATCGGTAAGGAAGCCCGGAGTCAGGAGCAGCGCGCCGCCGAAGATCACGAGCGCCCCGTCCAGCGCCGCGCGATGCGGAACGCGTCCGGCGCGCGTGGCGTCGTTGAACCGTCGCCAGGCGGCTCGCCCCTGAGACCGCATCAGGAGCCCGCCGAGGATCGAGTCGGCCAGCAGGATGGCGATCGTGGGGAGCAGCCCGATCGCCTGCCCGACCTCGATGATCACCGCGAGCTCCGCCAGCGGTACCACGATGAACAAGGCGATCAGGAGCAGGGCGGGCACGAAAAGCAGGCTACTAAGATGAGGTCCATGCCTTCCGTCGAGCAGGTGGAGCAAGCGCTGACCAACGTGATCGACCCCGAGCTGGGGCTCGACTTCGTCGAGCTCGGTCTCGTTTACGAGATCGAGGTCGAGGAGGACGAGGTCCACGTCACGTTCACGCTTACCTCCCCGGGGTGTCCGATCGGCCCGCAGGTGTCGGATCAGATGCGCGAGTACGTCGGCGAGCTCGACGGCGTCGCGA
>JBPCPH010000152.1:0-4711 GCA_050999415.1 Thermoleophilaceae bacterium | reverse complement strand
ACGCGCGTAATGAGTGAGAAAGAGCGCCGCGTGACCGCCTACCACGAGATGGGCCACGCGCTCGTGGCCCACTACCTAGAGCACACAGACCCGGTCCACAAGATCTCTGTGATCGCCCGCGGCCAGGCGCTCGGCTACACGATCTCCTTGCCGACCGAGGACAAGTTTTTGACCACCCGCGCCGAGCTCAGAGACACGATGGCGATGACGCTCGGCGGCCGCGCGGCCGAGGAGACCGTCTTCTCAGAGGTCACGACCGGCGCCTCCAACGACCTCGAGAAGGTGACCGCCACCGCCAAGCAGATGGTGATGCGCTTCGGGATGTCTGAGAAGCTCGGCCCCAGGGTCTTCGGCCACGACCACGCCCAGCCCTTCCTCGGGCGCGAGTTCTCCTCTGAGCCCGACTACTCAGACGACGTCGCCAGAGAGATCGACGCCGAGATCCGGCGCGTCGTCGAGGAGGCCCACGTAGAGGCGCGGGCGATCCTCGCCTCCCACCGCTCAGAGCTCGACCGCATCTCAGAGATCCTGCTCGTGCGCGAGACGATCGAGCGCTCTGAGTTCTTAGAGCTCCTCGGCGGCGCCTCAGAGGACGAGGTCTTCGGCCCTGATGAGCCGACGCTGCCAGAGCCCGCTCCCGCGCCCGAGCGCCCCGAGCTGCCCGAGCGCGCCCCCGGCGCCAAGCGCTCGCCGCTGCCGCGGCCGGGGTTGGCGGGGGGCGGCGCGGACGGCAGTTAGCGCGCCGCCGGCCGCCGGCGCAGCAGCTCGATGTGGATCGAGCTACCCCACGGGGTGAGCAGCACGGCGCTCGCGAGCACCGGCCAGGGCAGCGCGCGCCGCAGGCAGGCGTAGTAGATGAGCGCGCAGAGGCCCAGGAAGCCGATGCCGTGCGTCAGCCCGAGCACGAACGTCGCCCGCTCGTCTACGTGGCCGAGCGCCACCACCAGCAGGGCGGCGAAGATGACCGACTCGACGGCCGAGAACAGTCGAACGGCCTGGAAGAGGGACATCTCCATCCCAGGGTAGGAGACGACTTCCGGCCCGCGTCAGGCGGCCTCGGCCGGCGCGCGCTCGACCGCGACTATCTCCTCGAGCATCTCGCGTAGCAGCGTGATCCGCTCCTTGCCGTAGCGCTTCTCCCAGCGCCGCTCGATGTCGGCGAAGATCCGCATGGCCGCGGCCTGCGCCTCCTGGCCGCGGTCGGTGAGGCGGATGATCTTGGCCCGGCGATCGCCGGGGTCCGGCGCACGCTCGACGTAGCCGCGCGTCTGGAGGTCGTCGGCCACCTCCCCGACCGCCTGCTTGGTGAAGCCCGAGCGCGTGGCGAGGTCGGTGAGCCGCGACCCCTCGCGATCCACGAAGCGGAAAACGCAGCCGTGGCTGGGTCGGATCTCGTCGAAGCCCTCCTCGGACAGCCGCCGATGCAGCTCGTCGATCGCGATGTCCTTGACCTCGCCGAGTAGCGGCGGGAGCGGCCTCCGCGCGTCGTAATTCCTCCAAGCCTCGGTCATGTCGTCGCCCCCTCCGCCTTTCGTCAGGCCGCTTGACTTTTTGCTAAGGTCGCCTTACCCTCAGGGTGCCTGACAAGGTTTCCTGACCAAAAGTATAGCCCGGACAACGGAGGAGGACCAATGGCTCGCAAGTGGTGGACCCTGATCGCCGTCTCGGTTGCGACCTTCATGCTTCTCCTCGACATCACGGTGGTCAACACCGCGCTGCCGTCGATCGAGGACGACCTCGGCGCCAGCTTCACCGACCTCCAGTGGGTGATCGACGCCTACGCCCTGACGCTCGCCGCGGTGGTGCTGACGGCGGGCTCGCTGGCCGACCGCCTCGGGCGGCGCCGGGTGTTCGCCATCGGGCTCGGCGTGTTCTCGCTCGCGTCGCTCCTCGCCGGGCTCGCGCCCGACGCGACGTTCCTGAACCTCGCGCGAGCGCTGCAGGGCATCGGCGGCGCGGCGATGTTCGCCGTCTCCCTGGCGCTGATCGCCCAGGAGTTCCCGGCCGGGCGCCAGCGCGGCACCGCGATGGGGGTCTTCGGGTCCACGATCGGCGTGGCGGTCGCGGTCGGACCGCTCGTCGGAGGCGCGCTGACCGACTGGCTTGGCTGGGAGTCGATCTTCTTCCTCAACGTGCCGATCGGGCTCGCGGCGATCGCGGTGACGTACCTGCGGCTGCGCGAGTCGCGCGACCCGAACGCCACGCGCATCGACTGGGCCGGCCTCGTCACGTTCAGCGGGGCGCTCTTCCTGCTGGTGCTCGCGCTGCTGCGCGGCAACGACGAGGGTTGGGGGAGCCCGCTGATCGTGGGCCTCTTCGCGGGCGCCGCGGTGCTGATGGCCGCCTTCATAGTCGCCGAGCGGCGGGTGGCGGAGCCGATGCTGCCGCTCGGCCTGTTTCGCAACCGCTCGTTCACCGGCGTCCAGCTGGCCGCATTCGCAGTCTCCGGGTCGATGTTCGCGCTGTTCCTCTACCTGACGCTGTACCTACAGGGCTTCCTGGGCCACTCGCCGCTCGAGGCCGGGCTCCGCTACCTGCCGATCACGATCGCGAGCTTCATCGCCGCCCCGATCGCCGGCGCTTTGCTCGGGCGCGTCCAGGCTCGCTTCCTGATGGCCGCTGGCCTCGCGCTCGCCGCCGTGGGGCTCTTCCTCATGGCCGGCCTCGGCGTCGCGTCGGATTGGACCGCCCTGCTCGGCGGGTTCCTCGTCGCGGGCGTTGGCGTGGGGCTGCTGAACCCGGTGATCGCCGACGTGGCGCTGAGCGTCGTCCCGAAGGAACAGAGCGGCATGGCCTCCGGCATCAACGACACCTTCCGCCAGGTCGGCATCGCGGTCGGCATCGCCGCCTGGGGGGCGATCTTCCTCGGTCGCGGCGCCGACAAGGTCTCCGAGGTCGCTGCGGGGACCCTTGCGGCGGAGGGCGACCGCCCGCGCCAGCTGGTGGAGGCGACGTCGTCGGGCAACGTCGACGCCGTGCTCGCATCGGTGCCCGCCGGCGCGCGGGAGACGGTCGCTGGCGCGGCGCGCGAGGGCTTCCTCGCCGGGATCAACGAGATCCTCGTTCTCGGCGGCGTGCTCGCGGCCGCAGGCGCTCTTGCCGCCCTGTGGCTGGTCCGCGAGCGCGACATCGAGCGCGAGACGGTGCTGCCGGAGGAGGGCCGGGACGAAGGCGCCCTCGCCGAGCACGAGGCGGAGCCGGCGGTGGCCTAGTCGCGCTCGCTACGCGAGCGGGCGCGTCTCGTCGTCGTGCGCCCAGGTGCCGGTCGTGGTCGTCGCCAGGCGGCTGATCCGGTACTGGAAGAACGCGAAGGCGATCAGCACCAGCAGCACGATCACGAACAGGACCGTCCCGGCACTGCCGATCCCGAGCTTCCCGGTCACGAGCCACACGAGGATCACGAACGCACCCAGCCCGTTCGCTATCGCCGCGCCGGTCGCGATCGGGCGCAACAGGCCCGGCTCGTCGGGAGCCTGCGACAGCAGGTAGGCGACCCCGATCAGCACCGCGCCGCCGGCCTGAGTGAAGATCTCCGGTTGCGCGATCGGCAGCCGGAGCAGGTCGTAGAGCCCGCCCCACGTGGCGACGAGGAACAGCAGCCCGAGCGCCAGGTCGAAGACGGCGTCGGCGCGCATGACGAGTCGGATCTGAGCGTCGGTCACGAGGCCGCAACCTAGCCGATCGCTCGTTCAGGCCTCGGCCCGCGGCGTGCCCACGAGCCGCGAGAGCACGACCTGGGAGCGAGTGCGCACCACGAGGCCGGTGCGCTGCAGCTCCATGATCAGCCGCTCGAGGTCGGCGTTGTCCTGAGTCCGAACGCGGGCGATCGCGTCGGCCTCGCCCGTGACGCTCCACGCCTCGACCACCTCGGGGTGCTCGTGCAGCGTCGCCGCGACCCGGTCGAGGGTCGTGCCCGCCTCGTAGAAGAGCTCCACCAGCGCCTCGGTGTCCCAGCCCAGTGCCCCGTGGTCGACGACCGCGGTGAAGCCCTGGAGCGCCCCGCGCTCGCGCAGCCTGTCCACCCGCCGCTTGACGGACGGCGCGCTCAGGCTCACGCGGTGGGCGACGTCGTCGTAGGTGCGCCGCCCGTCTTCGAGCAACAGCGTAAGTATCTTGCGATCAAGCGCGTCGATGCAGCGAATTATTGCGCGAATGAGGTCTCGATCGGCGTTGACGTTGACCGAGACCGGGCGTAGCGTTTGTGGGGAGCGCACCAGGCGACCGCTTCGGGCCGCCGCTCGACCGGCCCGTGGGCGCGCTCGAGACCATGGCAGCCACCGCCCCCAAGCTCGCCCGCGTCGTCTTCGACGAGTCCCATAGCCAGGCGTGGACGATCCGCCGGGAGCTGGCGCGCGCGATGCAACCCGCGCACCCGGCGGACTCCTCCTACGGCCGCGCCGCCGAGGCGCTTGACGCCCACGGCTTCGAGGTGGGCTGCAACGCCGATCGGGAGCTGTCGGCGCAGACGCTCGCGGAGGCGGACGTGCTCGTCATCGCCCACCCGTCGGAGCGGAGGTGGGAGGCGACGACGAACGAGCGCTCGCCCCGGCTCTCCCCCGCCGAGCTCGAGGCGGTCGAGCGCTTCGTCGAGCGCGGCGGTGGTTTGGTCGTCCTCGGCGAGACAGAGCAGGACAAGTACGGCAACAACCTCAACGACCTGCTCTCGCGCTTCGGGATCGAGATCGCGAACGACACGGTCCAGGACTACGAG